>NZ_JBMHHY010000032.1:0-131895 GCF_049739465.1 Embleya sp. AB8 | reverse complement strand
AAGCACCAAGCAAAAACCCCGGCCCCGGAGGGGACGAGCAACGACGACACGGCGGCCACCCCCCACGACCCGGCCCCGCCGAACGGACCCAGGGCGACTGCGAAAAGGGTGCGCCGCACGACGCCAAGCGGCTATGACTCGGCCACGACGATATAGAACGTCACCGCCGCGAGGAACGAGCCGCCATCGAGGTGGTCCAGCCAGCGTCGTGCCGCCTCTTCGGTGAAGTACCCGGCAGCGACGGCGCGTTGTGTGGTGCGTTCCAATCCGAGGATCTGGTCGGCAGTCCGGACATCTCGGAAGACCGGCGTTACCGGGATGACCGTGGGCACCGCAAAGCCCACCTCCGCCGCCAGCCGTGGAAGCTGGCTGCCGATACGGGCATTGCGGATTACTTTGTCCGTGACGTACTGGGTGTAGGCGTGCGACAGGGTGACGTCCGGATGGTCGATGGTCAGGGTGTCCCAGTTGGGCTCGCCCATGATGACCCGTCCGCCGGGCCGCAGTACGCGGTGGATTTCGCGGAGCGCCAGTACAGGATTGGCGACGTGTTGCAGGACCCGGTCGGTGCGGGCGCGGTCCGCCGTGCGGTCCGCCAGCCGCAGGTCGTGGATATCGCCGAGGTGAACGGTGACAGAGTCCCGGTCGGCGCTGCGCTCTCTGGCTGCGTCGACTGCGGTCTGATCGTGGTCGATGCCGATCACTGCGCCCGTCGTCGTGACAGCATCGGCGAGTGCGCCGAGATCGGTGCCCGGGCCGCAACCGAGATCCACCACCGTTTGGCCCGGTCGGACGTCGAGCTCATCGAGCATGCGTCCCTTGTAAGAGCGGCCAAGGTCGGTCACGGCGAGACGGTCGAGGTAGACGAGCGAGTCAGGGGTTGTTGTCTCGAACACCGGTGAGGTCATGACCGCCAGTCAATCAACTCTCCCGATTCGGCGGGGTTCCACTGCGAGTTCGCCGAGCCCTCCACCGTCGTGCGGGCCGAATTCCGCGCCGGTTGGCGGCTCCGTCAACCCCGACGGAGTCTCCAGTCGAGGTCCTCCTCTGTCCCCCCGAAACCCGTCTCCTCGCCCTCATCTGGTCCTCATCTGTTCCTTATCGCCCGTCCCGCCCTCCCGGCCGCAACGCACGAAACCGCGCAAAAACCCGCCACGTTCACCACGCCCGCCATACCCGCCACACCCGCCACACCCGCCACACCCGACGCCAACGCGGGCGCAGCCGTGCACGCCGGACCAGTGGCGGGATCGGCGCGGGCGGGAGAGGCTCGACGTCCGACCCGTCCACCCACTCGCGAACCGACAACCTCGACCGCTCGTCCTGCCTGTCGAGTTCCCCGCTCCCCGAGTGTTGCGCCGAACAACCGTCAGGAGGATCCGTGGGGGAGAGCGATGTCCTGTTGCCCGACCACGAGTTCCACCAGGTGTTGGCCGACCGGATCCTGCCGACCTGGACAGCCGGCGCCGTCTGCCAGGACCGGCCGGTGGTGGTGTTCGTGGCGGGTCAGCCGGGCAGCGGGAAGACCGCGATCGCTGACCTCGTCCGTCCGGTGCTCGATCGTCGGGGCGGTGCGGTTCGGATCGGAGCCGACTTGTACAAGAGCCTCCACCGCCACTATGCCGAGGCGTTGGCGCGGGACGTCCGTACCGCGGGCGCGGTGGTGCGTGCCGACACCCGCCGTTGGCAGGCCGAACTCGAGGCCCACGTACGCGATCGGGGTTTCGACGCGGTGGTGGAGACGGCGTTGGCCGACGTCGACACGTTTCGCGTCGATGTGGCTGCCTATCGCCGGGCCGGGTTCCGGGTCGAGGTCCTCGCGTTGGCCACACCGGAGGCCTGGAGCCAGTTGGGGATCCTGGCTCGATACGTCACCGGTGCGGTGGACGGCAGGGGTCGGTACGTGTCGTGGGACAACCACGACGCCTGCGCGCGGGCGTTACCACGGGTCCTGGCGGTGGTCGAGGCCGAGGGCCTGGCGGATCGGGTCACCGTGGTGCGGCGTGACGCGAGTGTGGTGTACGCGAACGAGGCGGGCGCGGACGGCGAATGGGTCCGCGCGCCGGGAGCCGACGCGGCCCTGGTCGCGGAGCGGACCAGGCCGTGGACCGCACCGGAGACGATCCGATTCCGGGCCGAGTTGATCGACACCGACCGGCGCCTGCATCGCGAACCGCCGGCCGAGGACCACCGCCTGGCCGTCCGGCGTGACGCGGACCGCGCCGCGGCCCTGGCCGAGCCGGTCCGGCGGATCGCCCGGGCGATCGCCGAGCCGCCCGGCGTCGACTACCACCGCTTGTCCACCGCCGAACACACGAGGATTTTCGACGAGTTGCTCGTTCCGAAGATGGGGGAGGTCACCGCGCACGAGCGCCCGGTGGCGGTGTACATCATGGGCCAGCCGGGCGCGGGCAAGACCCGCGCGGCGCACCTGGCCCACCGCGCCATGCGCCACCGCCGACCCGTCCGGATCACCGCCGAGGACTTCAAGGCGGCTCACCCCGACTATCCGCAACTGCTCCGGGAACACCCCCGCACTGCGGGCGAACGTATTCGTGTCGACTACCGGGCCTGGCGCGACCAGGCCATGGCGTACGTCCGTGCGCGCCGCGGCGACATGATCGTGGAGATCTCCCCGGGCAGCGCCGAAGCGTTCCTCGCCGACGTCGCCGCGGACCGCCGCGCCGGTTACCGAATCGAACTCGTCGTCCTGGCCGTTCGCGAGGCGGACAGTCGCCAGGGCACCGCCGCCCGCTACGCCGAGGTGAGCGGGTCCGGCCCGGCCCGGTTCACCACGGTCTCGGGGCACGACCGGTGCCTGCGCGCGGTCCTGGACTCGGTCCACGTCGCCGAGCACGGTGCGTCGGTGGACTCGGTGACGGTCATGCGGCGGGACCACACGGCGGTCTATCGCAACGAGCTTGGCCTCGATGGTCGGTGGGCTCACTCGACCGGTGCCGTGTGGGCGTTGCTGGGCGAGCAGCGGCGTCCCTACACCCCGGGCGAGGCGGCCGAGTTCCTGTCGATCCACCGGCGGTTGACGGCGGTGTTGCCGCAGCACCGGTCCGAGTTGGCGGACATCGCCCGGCTGGCCGCACCCCTGATGCCCGCGACGGCGCGACCCCGGCCCCTCGCCACGCCCACGTCACGGGCCGGGCTGCCCGTCCCGTCTCCGCGGACCGCGTCGAAGAAGCCCGCCGGTGCTCCGCTCACCGGCGGGAGCGCGGCCACCCAGCCCAACCCACCCACAAGCTCCGGAGCAAGCTCCGCTGGCGCGCCGGCAACCAGACCACCCAGGCCGTACGCGACCACGAGGAGGCATGGCCGGCCGGCGCCGATCGTTGGTATCCGATCGGCGCCGGCAGCCGCCGCGGATGAGGCGGTGACGGTCGCGACCAGTGACGGTTCGGTGGCGAACGCCCCCCGCGCCGGACCGCCACACCCAGCGCGACGCACCACAGCCCATGTCCGTCGAGATCGACCGCGACCACGACCACACGCCGACACCAACTGCCCTGCCAAAACCCGTGAACCTGGACGACAGACAGCAAGTCGTTCGTCGTTGTCCGCACGCTTCCACAGACCGGTCAGCTGCCGGCGCGAAGAAGATCTCCGGTCAGCGCGGCAACGATGTACGGCCACGCGGCGGCACCGAGCGCCGCGTCGGCCTCCGCCGTGCCACCGTAATGGAACCGGTCGGAGTGCCCGGCGGGCCCTTCCCCGGGCAGCCGGGGACGATGCCCGGCGTCGAGCGAGGTGACAAGCCTGGCCGGGCGCCCCACCGAAGCGCGGCGCGCGGCCAGTTCCCGCGCGAAGACCAGCGACGGCCACATGCGATCGTCCCCACCCGCCACGAGCACAACCCGAGCGGCGGACCGCTCGATCGGAATCACGGCCGCGCGCGCAGCCTCGGCACACGCCTGCCGACTCTGCTCGTACAGGGTCCGACAGGACACCGGCTCACCTTCCGCCTCGACAGGAGTCCAGCCGCCGTCGTAGGCGACGAACGGAACGGGCTTGCCCTTCCACGTCCAGGACGACCGATAGGGATAGGTCCGACCGTCCGCGCCGGGGCCGACGTTCGCCCAGACCACGGAGGTGGGAGACAGGGCCGCCACCGCATCGACGCGTGGATCGTGGACGGCCGTCAGGAGTGCCGCTTCAGCTCCCTTGGAAACCCCAAGGACGCCGACTCGCCCTCCTGCCTTGACTTTGACCCGCAGAAGGTCGATCGCCTCAACAAACCTCTCCAGCGGAATCTCGCAGATTCCCGGCGCCTGGCCATCACCACCGAACCAACGAATCGACAACGCAGTCATCCCGGCGCGGGCGAGCACACGGCAACGTTCGGCGTCGACGCGGCCACTGGAACCGGCCAACACCAGCACACCCGCCCTGCTGCCGCCCACCGGCTCGACCAGCAAACCCTCGCAAGGCCCGCTGATCGTGCGTTCGATGATCTCCATGACCCTCCCTGGGACGTCACACGCCTTGCGATCGTCTCAGGAGGCACCGAACCGCCCCCTACAGAGCAGACGTTGCCCGGCCCGCGCACTGGTGCCGCGCCCGGCGGTGAGGCGCTCGAAAACCGGTGGAGCAGCACCGCCGCGCGCCATTACCCTGCCGCCGAACCAAGTCGTCCAGGCAAGGACCTGCCGTTGTACACCGTGTGAGACCTCCCGAGTGCTGATTCGTCGCGCGTCGCGCATGTGCGCCGCGCTGCTTTTTGCTGCGGACTTCTCACTGGAACCGGTGTACTTCTGTGCTCGAAAACTGGGTGGTCATACCCACCTGCCTGCCACTCGTACTCCGCCGTTGCCACGCGTGCGCGTCCGAGCGCTTCCGGGCAAGCGGCAGATTTCGCGTCAACGCCAACCACAAGCTCATCGACGCCTGGCTCCTCGCGCTCTGTACCGCGTGCGGGGAAACCGCGAAGCTCACGGTCCTGGAGCGCGGGAAAGTGCGCTCCGTACGACCCGAACTGCTGGACCGGCTGCACGACAACGACCCCGGCCTGACCGCCGAGTTGCTCCAGGATCCGGTCGTGCAGCGCCGCAATCGCATCGCCCTCGACTGGGACAACGCCTGGCGCCTCGACACCGGCGGATCGCAGCACCCGGACCGCGAGGTGATCGACGTCTCGGTCCGCTTCACCGCCCGGATCCCCGTCCGGCCGGTGCGACTGATCGCCGAAGGATGCGGTCTCTCACGAGCCGAGGTCGAGAGACTGATCACGGAGGGGAAACTCGTCTCGGCAGTCCGGCTGACCGGCAAGGTGTCCGACGACTTCACCTTCACGCTCAAGCACTGAGCCCTCCCCGAGGCCAGGCGAATTCCAGGGGCCTGTCCGGCAAGACCCGCCGAACAGACCCCTGGTCCGGTTCTTTACCGTTCTCGTGCCTCACCGCCCTGCGCTGACCCCAACGCAGCGTGACCCACCAAGCCGCAAACCTTTCCACTCGCAACACGCTCCGGCTTCGCCCGATTGGCCGGCTCGTGTTCGGGTACGCATGCGACTCGTCGGCCAAGTCTGTCCAGTGCCCGATTTCCCGTCGGAACGCGGCCTGTTCAGCCCTGTCGAGCCTCGATAGTCGACCGAGGAGCACGAAACCCGCACTCGCCGACCTGCGCAGCTCAGGCGCCAGGCAAAACCGCAGGTCACCAACAGCCCCAAGCCCTGGGGGCCTCGTCGGGATCCGGTTTCGGACCCGACGGGAGCCGTGACAGGCTGCGGAACAAGCTTGGCCTCGGGCACCGGGCCCGCCGCCCGGACAACGGCCCCCGACCACGAATCGGGGAAGCCGACCCCGGCAGCAACGGCCACGTAGTGGACGGGCAGCACGGATGCGGAGCACCAAGCAAAAAACCCCGGCCGCGGAGCGGACGTGCAACGACGAGACGGCGGCAGCCGCCACGAGACGGCCCCGCCGACCAGACCCAGGGCTACCACGGCAACAGCCCAACAGCACGACACCAAGCGGCCAACCGCCCCCGACCACGAACCAGCCAAGCCGACCAGGGCAGCAGCGACCACTCAGTTCATCGCCATGCTGGAGAAAGTCAGCGTGCGCGGACCGGCTGGCCGCCCGCGCACCCGACCGGGCGCGCCAGGAGTGCCTTGTTGTCGAGGCGCTCCCAGCGATACCTACGTCAATCGCCCGGCTGGCAGCAACGGAGGTTCCGCCCACCCCACCACCACACCCAACGGACAACCGACCCGCTCAAGGTCAGGTCAGGTCAGGTCAGGTCAAACAACGACGCGAACCACGCCTAACCGACCGCCGGTTGGAACGTCGCCAACATGCCCTTGGCCACCGCGCTCAAGTCCGCGATGACGCCGTCGTCCGCTCGCATCGCCGTCCTCCCCACCGACGTACCTCCCGCTCCGGTACAGAATCGGCAGCGGCCGAAGGACCACGTCCCCTCCGGAAGATCCCCACGCCCATCCACATGCCGAACCCACGAACCCACCACGACCGGCAACTCACCGCCGGCCCGAGACTCTCGACTCTCCATCGCTGCCTCACCGTACCGCGCACGTGTGTACCGCCGGTGATCATACGCACCGGCGCGAACTCGATGCCGAAGGTCGAATCGGGATCGGTGCGGAAGAACCCCGGAAACTTGCCGGCCGACGTTGCCAACCTGTCGCGCGGGTTGTTCGTTCTTTAGGGGTGTGACGGAAACGGTGACGACGAGGGGCCGAACGCACTGGCGAGGGAGGGCGGATGGGCGTTGACGGGGAAGTAGTGCAGTCCCTGGTGGCCACTCGTGGTCAGGCACTCAAGCGATACGCCTTTCTGTTGTGTGGGAACGACGATCGGGCCGACGATCTGGTGCAGGAGGCCTTGGTGCGCACCCTTGCCCGGCGTCATCCGCACGATCTCGCGGAGTTGGAGGCATACATTCGCCGGGCAATCGTCAACCTCGTGATCGACGAGTCCCGACGGGCGGGTCGATGGGCACGATTGCGACCGATATTCCGCACGCGACAGGCGTCGTTCGACGAAGAGGGACCGGAGTCGCAGGTATCCGCGCGGTTGTGGACGCGCGAACTATTGGGGCGATTGCCCCCGGGACAACGGACCTGCCTGGTCCTGTACTACCTGGAGGACCTTCCGGTTGCCGACATCGCGAACCTCTTGGGGTGTGGTCAGGGGTCGGTCAAGAGCCAGCTGAGCGCCGCGCGCGGCGCGTTGCGGCGGATGTCGACGAGCGCGGACACGACGAACACCGAGGAGGAAGATCATGAGTTCGAACGGAGATGACATCCGCCGGACCCTGGACACCCTCTCCCGTGAGGCGAGCCCGCTCCGGGAGATGTCCCGAGAGGCTCTGATGGCGGAAGCCGACCGGCGACGGCGACGCCGCCGGTTGCGCATCGCGGGGGCCGCGACGGCCATGGCGGTGACGGTGTGTGGCGTGGGGGTGTTCGCCGCGGTCGTGCGCAAGTCCCCGTCTCCCGACCGGTCGGCCGGCGCGCCGGTCCTCGGCAGCGTGCCGTCATGGGGGGCTCAGGAGCCGGGCCTGTTCACGTGCGGTCAACCGATCGGACTTCCTACCGCCGAGCGGTTCGACGGATTCGCTCTGTCGCCGCTGACCGTCGAGCGTCCCGTCGAGACATCGGACGGTCCGCCGCGCGTTACGACCACTCTGGGCCCGCCTTCGGCCACGGGGTTGGACGCCACCGAGGTGTATCCGACCGTGTTGGTGCTGCGGGACGGGGTCGTGGTGGGTGGCCCGGTCCAGGCCGGGGCGCTCCCACCCGGGCGTCCGCTGCGCAGCCCGGATTGGCGTCCGTCGGATCAGACGATCCGACAGGCGGCGCCGACCTGGTTGTGTGGCGGCGTGACCTGGCAGCAGGTGTGGGCGGATCCGGGGAGGTACACGGTGGCCCTCGTCATGACGCCGCCGACGGCCGACGGTAACCGACCCGTCGGCCGCGCGATCGATGCGTCCTATCCGTTGTTGATCTCGATGGCGAAGCTCGACGGGCTGCGGTGAGACGCGCTTCGTCCGGTGCAACGACGATCGTGGTCGCACCGGACGAAGGGAACGTCAGCGGACGTTGAGACGAACGGAGAATTGATCCATGATGGCGACGGCGCTCGGCCATCCGACGCTTTTACAGTTTCGGCCGTCGCAATAGAATCCGGTGCTGACGGTCCCGTTGATCTGGCGGCTGTTCGCATCGTTGATGGTGATGATCGGTCCTCCGCTGTCACCGGATGTGGCGGCGTAGTAGCCATCCCACTGGCCGCCAACCGAACCCACGATGTTCGTACCGTTCACCGGCCAGATATTGGAACCGGCGGTCCGGATGTTGCACATGACCTTGGTGTTGTAGCCCAGGTTGCAGACGAAGTCCCCGGCCACGGTGGACCGGGCGCCGTTGAGCGCGCGAGTGTAGCCGTTCTCGTCATTGCCGTCCCACGTGAAGGCACTGGTCTCGGCCTCGATGAAAGCCGCGTCGACGTTGGGGTCCTTTGCCTTGACCTGGCCGACGTACGTTCCTCCGTGTGTGTACACCTGGGTGCCGACGTCATAGCAGTGTCCTGCGGTGACCAACCATTGCCGACCGTCCCAGGTACTGATGGTCGGTATTCCACTTGTGCAGTTGGCACGTTCCGGGCTGGACCCGACGCCGAAGGCCCCTGCGGCGTAGAACGGAGGGAAGTCGTTTTCTCGGGACAGCAGCTTGCCCGCTTGTCCCTTCTCCACGCGGATGTCGAGCGCGGGGGAAGCCGTCCTGTTGCGACCCTTCGCCGCTGTCAGGAAACTGCTCGCGCTTCCTGGATCGCTTACGGAGAGAGTAATGCCTCCACCATCGCCTGCGAGACTCGCCGAATAGACCTCGAACGGCAGCGTCTTGTCGTCGAGGAATATCGATGCCTCCCGGATCATCGAGGCTTCGGAGTTCTTCCCCTGATTTACAACGATGAGCTTCGTGTCGAGTTTCGGGTATTTCTTGTGGACCTGTGCGATGAAGGCATCGGACTGCGATGTGTCGGTGAGATACACCTTGAGGACCTTGTAGTCCGCGCTCATCTCCGCCGAGGTGTAGATGTCCGCGCGCAAGTCGCGCCCCACCCGGACCACGCCGTCGGCGGCCACGCGCAGCGGCTCAAGGAGTCGCCCTTGCGCCTCTGGAGACATGGCCGCCAACACGTCCGCGGACAGCGGAGCGGGTGTTTCGGCGGTAGCGGAGTATGGCATGACTGCAATTGCCGCAAATGCAACGACGGCAGCCGAAAGGCGCTTGATATTCTTACTCATATCCCCCCCAGATTAAGCGCTCCCCATAGCGCCTGGTTGATCCGTGGAGCGTATTCAAAGAGACACGAAGAGTCAATGAAATAAATCGTCGAACCCTCGAGACACCAAATGCATGGAGCATGATTTCATCGATATCCATCATAAAGTATGTCAATTGGGTATTTTATATTCGATGCGTGAGTTCGGATGCGATCCGAAGAATCGAAAATGATCAATGGAATCTTCCACCCAAAACCCCGGCCCCGGAGGAGACGAGCAACGACGAGACGGCGGCCACCCACCACGACCCGGCCCCGCCGTACCGACCCAGGGCTGCCGTGCACCAGCCCAGCACAACGACGCCGAGCGGACAGTCGCCCCCGCCGAGAATCGGGCAAGCCGACCCGGGCCGGAACACCCGTGTCCGTACGGCAGTCCGAATGGGCAGCGCGCCAAATCACCAACAAAATCCGGAAGTTATCCGGCTCTCACCCCACCCCCTCCGGCAGGAAGGGAGGTTCCGCCCACCCCGCCACCGCACCCAACGGACAACCGACCCGCTCCAGGTCCGACAACAACGCGAACCACGCCGAACCAACCGCCGGTTGGACCGTCGCCAACATCCCCGCGTCCACCGCGCACAGCTCCGTGAGCACGCCATCCGCTCGCATCGCCGTGCCCTCCCCACCGACGTACCTCACGCTCTGGTACACAATCGGCGGCGGCAGCCGAAGGACCACCAAGTCCCCCACCCGACACGCGAATTCGATCCCACTCCGCAACCGCAGATGGACCTGCCGCCCCTGCACGTCCATCAGCACACCTTCGCGGCCCGAATACCCGTCACGACACCAAGCGTGCCGATACCGCTCGAAGAACACCCGACCCCGATCGATGTCCTCCTGCGTACTCCCCGAAGCCCGCCGCCGAGTGCTCATCGCCCGTCCCGCCCGTCCCGCCCATCCGACCGCAGCGCACGAAACCGCACCGACAACCGCCTCGCCCGCCACCACCGAAGCAACCGCAGGCGCAGCGGCAGCCGCACACGCCGAACCAGCGCCGGGGGCGGAGCGAGCGCAACGGTCTCGGCATCCACCCCATCGACCCACTCTCGAACCAGCAGACCCAACCGCTCGTCCTGCCGATCACGTTCCCCGCCCACCGTGTGCGCCGAGCGGTTTTGGGTCCATCCAAATTGATATGTCATCGTGAGTACGTGTCCTTCTGTCGGAGGCACGCGGGGGTGGGGTCCACTGGCCAAAGTCGAGCCCCACCCCTTCGCCCGTCGCCGGTCACGGTCGGGAAAGGGATTCCGCGCGCTCGCCAAGAACTCCCCCGATCACCGACCCACCTCATCCGGCGCAACCGGCACAACCGGCGCACCCACCAGGCTCAGCCACCAGGCCGCCTCGCCGCCCGACCGCGCGACCATCGCCTCGGCAAGCGCCCGCCGAGCCGAATGCGGCGTCCGACGCCACTCGGGGAATCGCCACATCCAGCGCCGGACCTCACCAAGATCGTGCCCCGCAACCAAAAGATGCGCCCCCAGAAACCCCACCTCCGCCCACCGAGGCCCGACCGCCACCTGGCCCCAATCGACCACCACCAGCCGCCCATCCGGCCGCACGATCATGTTCGCCGCTGTCAGATCGGTATGCAGCAACCGATCCCCACACAACGGCCCGGTACGCCCCGCCGGCACGTAATCCCGCAACCGCCCCACCAGAGTCGGCAATCCGGCGCTCCGTCCCGGACGAATCCGCCCGATCCGATCCACCGCGCCCACCACCTGCGCCAAATCCGGCGAGTCCAGGCCCAACTGCACCGGGCGGCCTTCGACATGCTCGAACACCAGCACCCGCCACCCGTCGACAACCCCGTGCCGCACCAACCGAGGCGACAACACCCCCGTCACCGCACTCGCCGCAACCTCACTCGTCTGCGCGCGAGCCGACCACGGCGCAGTGGCCTCCTCCGCCACCTTCACAAACAGCGGACCGGAAGCGGTCGTCACCGTCCCGGCAAAGGAACTCGTATACGGACCGACCACCGGCGCAACCGACTCCACCGGGCCGGCGACCGAGGCAATGAACTCCCTTACCTGACCGGGTAGTTCCGCCCACCCACAGCGCCGGTTCACCCCGCCTCCCGCACGCCGTCGATCTCCACGGCAAGCCGCAGACACCCCACCACAACCGGCAACCCACCGCCGCCGACCCGATACTCTTGACTCTCCATCGCTGCCTCACCGTGGTAGATGGAGGCAGCGGCCGGGCTCACGCGTGCAATCGAGACGCCCGGCCGCTGCCGGTTGAAGGAGCGGCAACGTTGCTCGCCGCTTGGCCGACGCTCGGCGCCGGCGTCCCTTCCGTCAGGCCCAATCGGCCTGCGGAGAAGAAGAATTCGATGATCAGCCGTACGCCGCCGGCTCACCGGGTGGCACGATTCCGGCTACGGATACCCGATAACCACACCGGCGGCACTCAGAGCGCGGCGCGCTTGTCGGCGCACACCTCCGGAGTAGACCCCGGCCGGCTTCCGACTTTGCCCAACCAAGAACCTCGGATCGTTCGGCCAAAGCGCTGCTCGAAGAATGCGTCGACGTCGGTGTCGCCCCCGGCGGAGGCGGCGTTTCGTAGTCGGCCATCGTGGCCCCCCAATGAGTCAGGGCAGGGCGCTGCCGGCGGCCCGAATTCACCGACGGTAGCTGTACGCTGACTCTCAGCCTGACATCTACACCAACCCTCATGCAAGTTGCATGCCTGAACTCATCAAGATAAATCACCCCAGGGGACGGTTCGTTGGGTGGCACGATGAGTCCGCAATTGGAACGAAAAGGGGATCCATGGGAACGACACCGGGGTACGCGCGCAGGCGCTTGGGCGCCAAGCTCAAGGACGGACGCAAGCGGCTCGGTTGGACGCTGGACCAGGTTGCCGCCGAGTTCGGCTGGGACGGATCGAAGGTCTCGCGCATCGAGAACGCGAAGTCCCCCATCAGTCGGCACGACATGGTCAAACTCGGCACTCTTTACGGCTTCTCGACCGCCGACTTGGACTCCATGGAGGGGTGGCGGGAGAACGGCCGGGACGTGCAGTGGTGGGCGAGCTATCGCGACATCCTGACCGGGTCCTACGAAGAACTCATCTCCCTGGAGAATGAGGCCGCCCGCATCGTAACCGCTACGAGCTGTTGGATTCCGGGCCTCCTTCAGGTACCCGCATACGCCCGGGCGGTCATCGCAGCCAGCCCGTTCGTCACGGATCCCGACGACGCATCGGCACTGGTGGAAATCCGGACCCGACGACAGAAGCTCCTCACCGACACGTCTCCTGTCGAGTACACCGCACTCCTGGGAGAGGCCCTGCTTCATGCCCGGATCGGGAGCTTGGACGTGCATCGAGAGCAGTTGGCCCACCTTCTCCAGGTAAGTAACCTTCCCAACGTGGAAGTGTTGATCGCTCCTTTTACCGCCCCGTTCCTGATCGGCGGTGAGTGCTCGATACTGGAGTTTGCGACCCCGGACGATCCGAGCGTGGTCTACGTCGAGTACCAGGACGGGGCTACGTTCAGAGAGACACACAGAGACTTGGCGCGCTTCGACCGCAAGTTGTCTCGTACCAGGGAGACATGCGTGACGGCAGAAGCAAGTCGGGCTCTGATTCAAGCGAGATTGGACGCACTGACGTGACCAAAATCGACTCCGCGCCTTGGCGGACCGCGAGCTACAGCAGCGACAACAACGCGTGCGTCGAGGCCGCCCCCTTAGCGACCAAGACCGGAGTACGCGACACCAAAGACCGCACCCGCGGCCACCTCGAAATCACCCCCACCGCCTGGACCGAACTCGTACGCGCGCTCAAAGCCTGACAACCACAACGCCGCCGATCGGTTCCGGATGAATCGCCGTTCGCCGACCCGACCGGCGGCGCACTCGTTGCGGGCACGTAGCCGGCGCACAGCTCTGACCGGCGACGGACGGTGAACTACCCGCGAGTTCGATCAGTCAGCCCGTATGGGATCCGCCGCCTCAGCGCAGGCGCGGATCACCTCCGCGTGAGGGGCGATGACGGCCTCCAGGCGCCTCCGCTTCTCCGGGTGCAAGTGGCTTATCGCCGACGCGCGTTCGGCGTACATGCCGGAGGTACACACCACACTGATCAGCGGGCCACCCGCGTGCCGGGCACCGTCGAGGCCTGTCGGCAGCAGGCACGGGATCAACTGGTGGGCGCAGCAAACGATCCGGGCGAAACAGTCACGATGCTGCAACGCATCGAAAGGGAGATGAAATGAGCACCAACCCTTCCGGCTTCACGAACGCCGTGTGGTTCAAGAGCAGCCACAGCGGTACGGACGGCTCGTGCGTCGAGACCGCCTTCCTCCCGACCATCGTGGGCGCCCGCGACTCAAAGCTCCACGACAGCCCTGTACTGGCGTTCGGGTACGACCAGTTCCGCGCGTTCATCGCCGGCGTACAGCAGGGCTGACCCGAACGGCGCCGATCGGTCCCGGGCGAATCATCGTCTCCTGGGCCGACCGGCGAGTCACCACGCGGCCGTGGCGGGCACGCCGAATCGTTGGGCCGACCGAGGCCACCGCGAAGTCGACCCGAGTGCATGGATCCAAACTCGTACGCGCGCTCAAAGCCTGACAACCACAACGCCGCCGATCGGTTCCGGATGAATCGCCGTTCGCCGACCCGACCGGCGGCGCACTCGTTGCGGGCATGTAGCCGGCGCGGCGCTGACCGGCAACACACAGCGAACCACCTTCGCGACGCCCCGAGTTCGGTCAATCAGCGCGTATCGGCTCCCCCGCCTCGGCCCTGACGGGGATCGACATCGCCCCGACAACGTCAGCAAAAGCCTGGTTCAGGGTTCGTGGCGAGCAAGTCGTGGCCGAGGCAGGTGAGTGCGTGGCGGACCTCGCGGCCGTTTCGCGTCGTGGTGATCGTCCCGGCGGCCCGCAGCGCATTGGTGTGGGCGGAGGTCGAGGACGCGGCAATGCCCAGCCGGTCCGCGAGTTCCTTGGTCGTGCACGGTCCCCGGCCGACCGCCCGCAGGGCCCTGGCGCGTGCGGGGCCGACCAGGATCACCAGCCCGTCCAGACCGGGTGCGGGCCGGTCGCGGTGGAGCCCCGGGCCGACCGGGTGGAAGAGCGCCGGCCGGCGTCCCTTCTGAAGCAGGAACCCGATCCCTTCTTCGAGGAAGACCGAGGGCCTCAGTTCCAGGCCGAGTCCGCCGAGTTCGAAGGTTTCGTCGGCCCACCTCGGCACCTCGGCATACCGGAGGGTCCCGTCGTCGTGCCAGCTGAGCCTTGGATGCAGCCCCTCCAGCAGGGCCCCGACCCCGGTCTTCGCCGCGACGTGCAGCCGACGCGAGATGTCGGCGTGTAACTGCCGTTGGATGTCCGGCCATTCGGGGGCCAGGCACTCGGTGTACAAGGCCCAGGCCGCCTTGGTCAGGCGGCGCAGCCCGTCACTACCCTCATCGCGTAACTCCTGCACGATGCGCGGGGGTTCAGACTTCCGTGTGCCGTTCCCCTCGGTATCGGCCGGGTCGCTCCGGGACTCGTAGGCACGGAACAGGTCCGCGTGAACCTGCTCGTCCGACACCGAGCGGATGGCGTCGAGTTCGTCGCCGATGAGGCGCCGTTCGCCATCGATCTCGGCACTCATGAAATCCGGAAGGCCGGACGGGCTCGCGGCACACAGTTCCATCAACGGACCCGCGCTCCGGGGCACATGGCCACGCATGCTCCGCCACCAGCGATCGCGCACCGCCGAGCCCCCGACGTAGTGGGCCGCCTCGCGCGGGATCATCCCGAGGATCAGATGGTCCATCGGAGAGGTGGCGAATCCGATCCGTGCCATGTCGGACACACCGAAAACCATTTCCTGCATGCGTCCCCCTGGTCCCGCGTGGTCGCTTCAAGCCCGAGCATGACCCAACATCCGCGCCCGAGTGGCGATTCGCGTCAATTGGGCCCACAGCCTCATACCTGGCCCCAGGTCCTCGGGTACGCGCATTCTCATCGGAAAGCGGGCCGCTTGAGCCCCCGCCTCGGGCCGCTCCAGGACCCGGTTCCACCCACGGACCCACGCACCCATGGACCCACGGACCCACGGACCCAAAGGAGAACGCGCATGAAGATCCACAACAACTCCACGGCCGCGCTGATCGCGGGTAGCCTCCTCCCCGGAGGCGTCGCACCGGCCACCCCGGCCGGCGCCGACGTGGGCCCATCTCCTGCCCCACCCCCAGGGGGTGACGGTTTACGGCGGTAGCCCAGGCACCTATTCGTCGGTGGCCTGCTACGGATACTCGCCGCCGGGGCCCGCAGGAAGGCGTCACGAGTATCGGGAAAGGACGCACGCCCCGGCAGCACCGCCCCGACGAGCCTCGATCCGGCTCCGGCTCCGCCCGTGATCTCCGCCGGATCCAGGGCTTGTATCGAAAGCGCTCTCCGGACCACAGCTCGATGTCTGATTGCCGCCGGCGTGATCCGTCGCGGTAGATCACAGTGACGGCATGACAGCTTCTTTCGCCTCCGACTCGGTAACTGTCCTTACTGGCATGTATGCAGCTGAGGCTGAGTACTTGGCAGCCGGAGGCCCGGGCGCGGCCTCGTTCGGCCTGCTTGCTCCGTTCTTCGCGCCTGATGTCGTGCTGCATCAAGCCGAGGCGCTGCCCTATGGCGGCATCTGGCGTGGACACGAGGGCATGGAAGGGTTCTTCCTCGCCATGAGTCGGGTGTGGGAGTCGTTCGACATGGCGGAGCAGGAATTCCTCGCCACTGGCGAGACTGCGGTGGTACTCACCCAGGTCCGTGCTCGAGCTCGTTCCACCGGCCGCGAGCTCGCGTTCCCGATCTTGCAGACGGTCAAGATCAAGGATGGGCAGATCGCTGAAGTCCGACCTTTCTACTGGGACACGGAAGCGATCGCTGGTGCCTGTGCGGCGGTGGCACCGTCCGAGCGGAGCACCCTGTGAGGGTCCTGGTCACAGCCACTCGTTGATGGCCGCGACCATGGCTTCCGGCCCGGCTCGACGGCCAGGTGCAGCTTGGTGGTGAACTCGCCGCGCGACCTTCCCGGTCCGTGGTCCACGGGCTCGGCGAGGACGCCGCCCGACGGTTCCTTCTGCACGTCGCCCTCCTTGCGGGCCCCGGCCGCATGCTGATGAGCGCGGCACACCGTGGAGTCGACGCTCGGGTCCCACGTGATCGCCGCCTTCGCGTCGGCCGGGGACTGGAGCCGGGTGAAGATCCGTTGCCGGGTGCCGTCCCGCTGCCACCGGCGGAACAGGCCAATGGCTTGGGGTCAGGTCCGCTTGCGGCTCGCGATCTCGTCGGAGAGCTGCTGCACGTGGGCCGGGTCCGCGTCCCGGGCAAGGCAGACGTAGTGGTCCATGGCGGCCGGCCGGTAGCGCACGGGCAACGTCTGTCCCGGGGCGAGTCGGGTGAGCTCGGTGATCGTGAGGGTTTCGTCTGCGATACCGCGGAACGAGATGCCGTCGGCGGTCTCCACGTCGAACATCAGGACCACGCGTGGATTGCTGTTGACCTCGCGCCAGTCGACGAGAACGCCGAGCGCAAGCGCCCCTGTACGCAGTTCCGCATTGCGCTTCCGGGCATCACCGCTCAGGAAGGGGTTCGGGGCGACGCCCGGGAAGTCGGGCCCGACGCCGAGCGATTCCCGACTCAGGTCGGGCCTGAGCTGCGCCATCAGATCGTTGATCTGCTTCTTTTTCTTCTTCGAACCGAACATCCTGGCCTCTCCCTCATACCGGTGCCGGAATGTCGGCCTGGCGCTTCGCCCGCACCGCGATTGTACGTCGCGCCCATTCCCGACCTCCGTCGCATCGCCCCGTCCCGATGGGGTCGCCGTCTGCGATCGCGGACGGGCTCGGTCGGTACACCTGTCTGTCCACCTGACCCCTGCCTATGTGTCAGACACGGCCTAGTCGCCGGTCGTGCCGTCGAGCATCTCGCGCAGGATGTCCAGGTGACCGTTGTGACGGGCCGTCTCCTCGGTGAGGTGGAGGATGATCCAGCGCAGGTCGACGTGGCGGCCGTTGCGGACGGCTCGCTTGGCCCGATCGTCCAGGCCGCTCGCGGCGACCAGTTCGCGGTAGCGGGCGCTCTGTTCGTCGTATTCGTCGAGCAACTGCGTGAGCGGGAAGTCGACGGCGATGCGCATCTCGCGGTCGGGGTCCTCCTCGGTCCAGGGGCCCTGATCCTCCTCGCCGAGGAAGACCACCTGGAACCAGGAGTACTCGACCCAGCGAAGGTGATTGATCACTCCGCTCATGGTCATCAGCGGCGAGCCCGGCAGCAGCGCCTTGTGGGCGTTCTCCGCGGAGACGCCGGCGCACTTGGCCCGGGCGGTGCCACGTGCGTAGTCGAGAAACGTGGTGAGCTGGGTGCGCTCGTCCCACGCGGGCGGCGTGTCGTCGATTCTGGTCATCGCGCGAAGCCTCCCCGATTACCGTGACCGATGTCGAGGCATTTTGCGCCGGCTCCCACCTGTTCCATCGCTCGGAGTGGATCTCCGAAGCCGCTATGATCCGCCGGACCGGTCCTGGTCCCGCTGCGCTGTGGGTGCCGGGGACGGTTCCGTCGCCGGCACGGTGTGCCGGTCGCGTACCCGCGCGGCGGCGGGCCGAAGGGTGAGGCGTGATGACCGAGTGGGCCTTGCTGCGCGAGTTGATCGATGCCGGGGATGCCGCCCGGGTCGAGGCCGCGTTGCGTGGGCTTGACGCCGCCGAGCGGAAGGCGCTCGCCGGGCCGCTCGTCGCCTACGAGCGGGCCGAGCGGGCGAACGGCGTCCGGCCCCGGATGACCGCGTTGGCCGTCGCGGGCGCGGCGCTGCTCCCAGGGGCCACGCCGCTCGCCGCGTGGTTGGGGCGAAATCGGATGGGCTCCACCTGGACACCGAACGTATACACCGATGACTACGCCGTCGCATTGGTCATGGCCGCGTTGCGCGACCGGGCGCCGAACTGGCTGCCGACCCTGATGGCGCGGTTGGCCGAGCGACTGCCGACCCGGCGGCCGGGGGCGCACGATCGATACCTGCTGGTCGAGGCCCTCGCCGTGGCCACCGGCACTCCCCCGCCGCTCAGCAACGGGTACGTACTGGCCTGGCTACGCGCGCCGCAGCCCGGCGGCACTTCACCGGCCGGCCTCCGGCTACGCCGGAACCACGAGCAGGGCGCCGCGCTGCTCCTGCGCCTGTTCGAAGTGGACGGCGTCGGCGCGGTCTTCGGCCGGTGGTCGTCCTGGCCGGACACCTTCCCGCTGTTGATCGCCGAGGGGCAGGTCGACCGGGCGGATGTGCTGACCGCCTGCGTCGGCCGGCTCGGCCGACCTGGCCGACCGGGCGAACTCACCGGATATCTGCGGGTGTTCACCGCGCTCGAACCGACCCCGGACGAAACAGCGCTACACGCGCGGGAATTGGTGGTCATGCTGACGATGGCCCCGGGCCCGGTCGCCGGCGTCGCGCTGACCGCCCTGATCCGCGCCGATCGCGCCGGCCGACTCCCGTTCCCGGTGGTCCTCGACGCCGCCGGTGCCGTCTTCACCCGGACCGAGAAGAAGCTCGTACGCGGCGCGCTGACCTGGTTGGACACGGTGATCGCCCGCGATCCCGCCGCGTGCGCCCCGGCGGTCCTGCCGATCCTCGCGCTCGCATTCGGTCAACAGGCGGCCGACCTCCAGCGCCGCGCGGTGTCATCAGCGCTGCACTGGCTCGGCTACGCGGATCACCGCAGCCGCGCCCAACTCGCCACCGCTGCCCGGGATTTGCCCGCCGACCAGCGGAGCCGCCTCGGCGGCAATGCCGGAGTCGGAGTGCCCAGCCCGGAACCCCCGCCGCCACCCGAGTTCACCCCCTTCACCCCTTTAACCCCGTTCGCCTCCTTCGCCCCCGAACCGATGCCACCGCCCATCGTGGATGTCGCCGAGTTGGCCGCCGAAATCGCCCTACTGCGCCGCCGATTCGCCGCCGAACTCGACCCGGTCGCGGTCGAGCGCATACTCGCGGCCCTCGTCACATTCGGCACTGCCGACCGGACCGAGCTGCGTAGCGCCCTGGCGCCGATCTTCGCGCGAGACCCGTTCCTGCCCACCGAATTCCCCGCCTGGCACCCCGGCGACGATCCCTACCGGCAGTTCGACTACTACCACAACGAGTTGATGCTCGTCGTCGCGGCGGCGTCCGCCCCGGCCCGAGGCGCCCTCGGCGCCTCCTACCCCGGCGCCGATCCGACCCCAGGCGACCACCACTGGCGAGCGCTCGTCAAACGCCCGAAGTCGGCCCCGCTACACGAGATCTACCCCCGCCGCCTACGCGCGATCGCTATCGGCCTGGCCTACGCCCCCGGCCCGGAACTGCTTTCCGAACCCACCCACACCAACGGCCTGATCGACCCATCCGTACTCGTCGCCCGACTTGCCCGAGCGGCAGCCCAAGGCCGCGACCCCTGGCCGTTCGACCTGGAACACGCCCTGCGCCGACTCCCGATCCCACCGGAACCGGAACTCGCCGAGCAGGCAGCCTCGTTGGGCACCCCATCCGCCATCCGCGCGGCCCACCGCCTGGCCACCGGCCACACCCCGGCCGCCGACCCGGGCCGGCTCGTACGCCGGACCACCGACCGGGGCCGCCACGGCTACCGTCTCCGCCAACCGGTGACGGCCACCCTCGCGATCGTGCCCACCGGCAGCCGCCTCGGGCTGACCACGCCGGAACAGTGGCTCCCGGACGGCTATCGCGGTCATCCCACGACGTACTGGGCCCCCTGCCTACCCTCGTTCCTGCCCGCGGACCGAGACCTGATCGCCGCCCACCTGGTCCCCCAGTTCGCCCACCGCACCCTGGCCGGCCGAGGTGACGGCCGTCTGCTGCCCATGCTCGCCGGCGCAGACGGCCCGATCGGCGCGGGCCTCACCCTCGCCCTGGCCCACGGCCTGAACGCCCGAGACCATACCGACCGCACCCACGCCGCCGACGCCCTGTCCATCCTGGCCGCCCGCGACCAACTGGACGGCACCCTGCTCGGCGACACCCTGGGCCACCTGGCAGCCCAGGACGAGTTGACCCTGACGCGCATCGTCCAGCACCTGCGCGACCTAGCCGACGCGGGCGCCGCGCCGCAGATCTGGTCCCTCCTACGCGCCGCCCTCCCCCACACCCTCGCGGCTCCCCAACCCCCCACCCGGCACGCCGACCTCCTCGAACTGGCGGTCCACGTAGCCGGCAAAACCAACGCCAAGGACCACATCCCCGGCCTCCAAGAAGCAGCCACCCCAGGCAGTTCCCGCAGCAAAACGGAGGCCCGCCGCCTGCTCGCGGCCCTCACCACCGGGGACTGATCATGCGGCAACGGTCATGAACTACCCCCGCGACGCGACGAGTTCCGCCCATCCCTCCAACGTCGGCCGCTCCGCCAGGTCCGCGAAGTCGACCGTCACGCCGTGTTCGCGGGACCAGCGTTCGATCAGGGCCATCACCCGGACCGAGTCGAGCCCGTAGTCGACCAGGTTCTCGTCGGCGGGGATCTCCGTCGGATCCTCGCCGAGGATCTCGGCGACGTCGGCGCGAATCAGGTCGAGGGTCAGCGTCGAGGTCATGACCGGACCGCCTGCTTTCCCGTGAAGAGGGACTTCGTGTCGGTGACCACCGCGCAGTTCGCGGCGGCCCAGTCCAGTGCCATCCGGTGGTTGTCGGAGGTGAAGTCGGCCACCGCGTCGCCCACCACGAAGGCCTGGATGTCCTGCATCCACGCGTCGCACGCGGTGGTCATCACGCCGATGTGCGCGTACACCCCGACGATCACCAGTTGGTCGCGCCCGTGTTCGCGCATCCACTCGCGCAGTTCGGTGCGGACGAAGGCGCTGTACTTCCACTTCGTCAGCACCGTGTCGGCCGGACCCGGCGCCACGGCCGGCGCGATGGCCGCCGCGTGCGGGTCGTCCGGGAGGCCCGGGCCCCAGAAGTCCTGTTGCAGGCCACGCTGTTCGGCG
Source organism: Embleya sp. AB8 (assembly GCF_049739465.1). Classification (NCBI taxonomy): domain Bacteria; kingdom Bacillati; phylum Actinomycetota; class Actinomycetes; order Kitasatosporales; family Streptomycetaceae; genus Embleya; species Embleya sp. AB8. The sequence goes on along the minus strand of NZ_JBMHHY010000032.1, from coordinate 110,610 downwards.
GTCTGGCCACCGGGCTGCGCGGAGTAGACCACCGGTACGCCGAGCCGATCGCACTCGGCCTTCAAGTAGGCGACGTTTGCGAGCAGTTCGGTCACCGGCGAGGTGAGCGGTTGGAACGCCGAGAGGAAGTAGTTCTGGAGGTCGTGCACGAGCAACACGGCCCGCGCCGGGTCGACACTCCAGTCCACCCGGTTCGTCGGCAGGTCCGATGCGTCCGGCATCGGGTAGGGAGCGATCCTCGGCAGCGCCATGACGGCCTTTCAGGGAGATGGAGGGATAGGGAAGAGGAAGGGATGAGGGACGGATCAGGGACGGATCAGGGACGGATCAGGGACGGATCAGGGACGGATCAGGGACGGATGAGGGACGGATCAGGGAGGAACGTAAAGGTAGGTCTGATCGGTGACCCCGCTCAGCGGCCCGCGTGTTCCGCCAGCCCCGCCGCGATCGCCGCGCGCAGGTCCTTCTTGCTGACCTTGCCGACGCCTGTGTACGGGAACGTCTCGACGAACTCGACATGATCGGGCACCTTGTACCCGGCCAGGCCGCGCTCCCGGACGAAGCGTCGGATCGCGACCGGCTTGAGCGGCTCGGCGCCCGCGCGCAGGATCACGTACGCGCATGTGCGTTCGCCCAGGTAGGCGTCCGGTACCGCGACCACCGCCGCGTCGTGCACCGACGGGTGGGCCAGCAGGTGGTTCTCCACCTCCTCGGCGGCCACCTTCTCCCCACCCCGGTTGATCTGGTCCTTGGCCCGGCCCTCGACCACCAGGTGGCCGGTCGGCAGCCTGCGGACCACGTCGCCGGTGCGGTAGAAGCCGTCGGCCGTGAACGAACTCGCGTTGTGTTCGGGGGCGTTCCAGTAGCCGCGGATCGTGTACGGGCCACGGGTGAGCAGGTGTCCGGTCTCTCCGTCGGGCAGGTCCACGTCGGCGTCGTCGACGATCCGGATCTCGTCGTCCGGCGAGATCGGCCGGCCCTGCGAGGTGACGACGATCTCGTCCGGGTCGTCCAGGCGCGTGTAGTTGACCAGGCCCTCGGCCATCCCGAACACCTGCTGCAACGTGCAGCCCAGCGTCGGGGTGATCCGCCGGGCGGCCTCCTCGCTGAACTTGGCGCCGCCGACCAGCAGTACGCGCAGGCTGCTCAGCCTGCTCGGGTCGAAGTCGCCGCGCTGTGCCGCCTCGGTCCAGGCCAGCGCAAGCGGCGGGACCACCCCGGTGATCGTCACCCGCTCGCGCTCGATCAGCGCGAAGGCGACGTCGGGTGTGGGTCGCGGGCACAGTACGACGCGGGCCCCGGCGTAGAGCGCGCCCAGCGTGCCGGGCGAGCTGAGCGGGAAGTTGTGCGCGGCGGGCAGCGCACACAGGTACACGCTGTCCGCGTCCACCGCGCAGATCTCATTGGAGCCGCGCAGCGAGTAGATGTAGTCGTCGTGGGTGCGCGGGATCAGCTTCGGCACACCGGTACTGCCCCCGGACAGTTGCAGGAAGGCGAGTTCGTCCGGACCGGGCGGATCGGTGATCTCGACCGGGTCGCGTTCGAGGTCCGCCAACGCGGTATGTTCGCCGGGGTCGCCGACCACCAGGATGTGGGCCAGCGACGGAACTTCGGCCCGTACCTTGCTCGCGAGCACCCGGTGGTCGAAGCCCTCGGACACGTCCGGGATCACGTAGGCGACGGCCTTGGTGAACGCGCAGAAGTAGCCGATCTCGGTCTCCCGGTGCGCGGGCAGCGCGAACACCGGCAGGGCGCCGATCCGGAACAGTGCGAAGACGATCGCGAAGAACTCGGCCACGTTGGGCAGTTGCAGCACCACGCGGTCACCCTTGGCGATCCCGCGCGCGAGCAGACCGGCGGCCAACCGGTCGGCCCGCTCGTCGAGTTCGCGGTAGGTCCAGCGGCGCTCGCCGTCCACGATCGCGATCCGCTCGGGATGCGCGGCGGCTCGCTCGCGCAACATGCCACCGAACGTCTCGCCGCGCCACCACCCGGCGGCCCGGTAGCGCTCGGCGAACTCGGCGGGCCAGGTGGGCCAGAGGGGCGAGGCGGGGGACGCAGAGGACGCAGAGGACGCCGCCGACGCGGGCGACGCCGAGGAGGCCGCCGCGGGCGACACGGCCTCGACCCCGGGCCCGGAGAACCGCGCGCTCATCGCCGACCCGCCACGCTCTGCTCGGCGGCAGCAGCAGCCGCCGCCGGGATCGGCCCGGTCGGCGCAGCCTGATCATCCGTCACCGCGTGCAGAAAGGTACGGAACTTGGCTTCCGTCTCGGCGGTTTCCGCCTCCGGCGAGGAGGCTGCCACGATCCCGGCGCCCGCGTACAGGCGCAGCGTGTCCGCATCCGCCTCGGCGCACCGGATGGTCACCACCCATTCGCCGTCGCCGTCCGCGTCGCCCCAGCCGACCATGCCGGTGTACAGGCCGCGGTCGAACGGTTCGAGATCGGCGATGGTTTGCCGCGCGGTGCCGGCCGGGGTGCCGCAGACGGCCGGGGTCGGATGCAGTGCACAGGCCAACTCCAGGGCGGAGGCCGGGTTTTCCGCGTGTACGGTGCCGGTCACGGTGGTGGACAGGTGCCACATCGCGGCCGTGCAGACCAGGGTGGGCCGATCGGGGACGTCCAGCGTGGCGCAGTGCGGAGCGAGCGCGGCGCGTACCGCGGCCACCACGACGGCGTGTTCGTGCAGGTCCTTCTCGGATTCGAGCAGGGCCATCGCGCGGCGTACGTCCTCGGCCAGATCCGCGCTGCGCCTGGCCGATCCGGCCAGCGGGTTGGCCACCACGCGGCCGGCGGTGCGGGAGACCAGAAGTTCGGGGCTGGCGCCGATCAGTGTGCGGCCAGGGGCTGTTCCCGGGACCGCGAAGGTATAGCCGCGCGGGTCGCGCCGGGCCAGGCGTTGCAGCAGCAGCGGCAGGTTCGACGGGTCGGCCGAGCGCAGTTCCAGGGTGCGGGCGAGGACCACCTTGTCCAGTGCCCCGGCGCGTATTCGGCGGACCGCCTCGGCGACGCCCGCGCGGTACACGTCGGGCGCGGGTACGGGCCGAACGTCCCACGCGGTCGCGGGCGGCGCCGGCGCGGCCAGCGCGATCAGCGGGTCGGCGGCCAGCGGCGGTCCCCACGTGATCGCGTCGGGGACCACCAGGGCGGCGCGTCCGGTCTGGTCGAACGGCACCGCGCCGAGCACGATCGGGGCCCGCCCGCCGACCGGACTCGCGGCGGCCAGGGTATGCGTCACCCGTTCGGTCAACGGCCGCGTGTCGTCGGGGACTTCGGCCTGGGCGCCGTGGGCGAGCAGGGTGCGGGTGGGCGAGGCGAAGAAGCGCGCGCTGCCGGGCCGGTAGGCGTCGAGCAGCGCGGTCGCCGCGCCGACTGTGGCGAGGCCGGTGGCTTCTGGGGTGGTCACCTGAGGCTCCTTTGATTCTCCGGCGGGGTGGTGCGGAGTACGTGCGACTCGGGGTGGTGCGCGGGTTCGGGTGGTGCGGAGTACGTGCGACTCGGGCTGGTGCGGCAGTTCGGTCGATTCGGTGGCACCGCGCGGTCATGCGCCGTCGTGCGCGGGTGTCTCGGTCGTTCGGCCGGGTCGGGGCGTCCGGATCCGTAACGTGTCCGGCGAAGTGCGGCCTGTGCGGGCGAGGTCGGTCCGCCGCGTCGGGCGGAGGGTGCCGGCCGAAGAGGGCTACCGGCCGGGTGCGGCGCGGATGTTGGCGATCCGTCAGACGTGCAGCGTCGCGCCGCCGTCGACGTACATGTTGTGCATGGTGATGTGTCGGGCCCGGTCCGAGACGAGGAACAGCACCGCCTCGGCGATGTCGGCGGGCTCGGCGAGGCGACCCAGCGGAATCCCGGTGCGGTAGCTCGCCAGGTCGCCGTCGAGCACCCGTCGCGGCGCGTCGTCGTCGGTCCAAAGGGCGTGCTGCATAGGGGTGTTCGTGGAGCCGGGCGATACCACATTACAGCGCACGCCGTTACGCGCCAGTTCCAAACCCAAACACAGAGTGAACATTGTGGCGGCGGCCTTGGATGCCGCGTACGCCGCCATGCCGGTGCGCGGGATGCCCGCCGCGTTGGACCCGACCGTGACGATGTTGCCGGAACCACGCTCGGCCATCGGACCGGCCACGGCCCGACTCGTGTGGAAGACCCCGGTGCTGTTCACCGCGAAGGTGTCGGCCCAGGCCCGGTCGGTGAGTTCGGTCACCGGCGAGGTGTGCAGCACACCGGCGACGTTGACCAGGATGTCGATCGGGCCCACGTGCCGCTCGATCGCGGACATCGTGGCGGTGACCGCCGGGCCGTCGGTGACGTCGAGCGGATAGGCGAGCACCGTGCCGGTGTCGGCGTTCGCCGTGCGGCTCTGCAGGCTCGTGAAGGTCTTGAGGGCGACCGGATCGCGGTCGGTGGCGGCAACGGTCGCGCCGTGCTCGAGGAGCCCGCGGACCACGGCGGCGCCGATGCCCTGGGCGGCGCCGGTGACCACCGCGACGCGGCCGGCGAGGTCTGATGGGTGCACGAAATTCCCCTCGGCGAACACAACCCCCGGATCGGGATTTAGGTGAGCCTAACCTAACCTCATACTGATGGTCGATGTCGGCCCGGCGCCCGCACGGGCCGCCGAACACCACCGCACGGCCCGCCGAACACCGCCGCGCGCACCGCACCCACGCCCCGCCCACACCTCGCCCGCACCCCACCCACACCTCACCGACACACCCCGAGCGCACCCGAAGCAGCACCGGAGCGCACCTCGAAGAGCCCCGACTACTTAGGTTAGCCTCCCCTTATGACTGTGCATCAGCCGATTCCGCGAAACCCCGCGAGCCTTTCGGACGGCCCGACCGACGCGACGCCCGAGCCGCGCTCGGACCACCGCGCCGACGCGCTCTCCAGGCATCCGCACGGCCGGCGCACCGTCCTGATCACCTCGATCGTGCTGGTCACCACCGTGTTGGTACTGGCCGGAGTCTCCCTCTCGGTGGGCGCCGGCGAGGTCGGCGTCGGCGGCGCGTTCGACTACCTGTTCAACCGGCACGGTGCCCGCTCCGACACCCATCTCACCCTGGTCATCCGGGAGTTGCGCCTGCCACGTACACTCACCGCGCTACTCGCCGGCGCCGCGCTGGGGACGGCCGGCTGCCTGCTCCAGACGGTCACCCGCAACCCGCTCGCCGAGACCGGCCTGCTCGGTGTCAATGCGGGCGCCTCGCTCGGCGTCGTACTGGGCATCACCCTGGTCGGCGTGCAGACCGGATACGGCTACCTGGTCTGGGCGTTCGCCGGCGCGGCGGTGGCCGGGCTGCTCGTCCTGCTGATCTCCGGTCGGCGTGGCGGCGGTTCGCCGATGCGCCTGGTCCTGGCGGGCGCGGCACTGAGCGCGACGTTCGGCGGGATCACCAACGTACTGATCGTCAACTCGGCCGAGGCGTACGACCGGTTCCGCTTCTGGGTGCTCGGTTCGCTGGCCGGCATCCAGGGGTTCGATTCGCTGGGCAGCCTGGCGCCGGTGCTCGCGGGCGGGTTCGTGCTCGCCCTGCTCGTCTCCCGGTCGTTGTCCGCGCTGGTCCTCGGCGACGATCTGGCCCGAGGGCTCGGTCACCGACCGACGCTGACCCGGGCCCTGGTCGCGCTGTCCGTGACCCTGCTCACCGCGTCCGCGGTTGCCCTGGTCGGCCCGATCTCCTTCCTCGGCCTGCTCGCCGGCTTCCTCGCCCGCACCCTGGTCGGCCCGCGGATCCCGGCCCAGCTGTGCTGCGCCGCGCTGATCGGCGCGGCCGTACTGACCGCCGCCGACATCGCAGCCCGCGTGGTGGCCCGGCCGTTCGAGGCGCCGGTGTCGGTGATCGTCGCGCTGATCGGCGCACCGCTGCTGATCGGCGTGGTCCGGTCGAAAAAATTGGGCGCGCTGGGACTGACGGATGCGCCCAGTGCCCAACCGGTCGGCGGAGGCGGAGGCGGGGGCGGGCGCGTGCGGCGCTCGCTCGGAAGCCGGCTCGGCGGCCGGCCGGCCGCCCGACCCACGTCCCGACTCGGCGCCCGACCCACGTCCCGACTCACCTTCCGACTCACCTCCCGACTCGCCGCCCGGCTGCCGGTTCGGTTGCGGAGCCTGCCCGAGCACCTGGTGCTGCGCCGGGGCCGGTGGTCCCTGCTGCTGCCCGGTCGGGCGCTGCTGACCACGACCTTGCTCGCCGCCGCGCTGCTCGGCGCGATCGTGCTGTCCGTCTACTCCGGGCAGCGCGAACTGGGCCTGGTGCGCACGTTCGACGCGATCTTCGGTCGCGGTGACCACTTCGACGTGTTGTTGGTACGGGAGTTCCGGCTCGGCCGGATCATCGCCGGTGCCGCGGCCGGTGCCGCACTCGGCGTCGCCGGTTGCCTGACCCAGACGTTGGCCCGAAACCGGTTGGCCACGCCGGAGTTGCTCGGGGTCAACGACGGTGCGACGGCGGCCGTACTGCTGTCCGTCACGTTCAGTGCCAGTGGCACGTTCGGCGCGTGGTGGGCCGGGCCGATCGGCGCGCTGGTGGCCGTCGTGGTGGTCACCGCCGTGGCCGGTGGGTTGGGGCAGCGCGGGTATCGGGTCCTGGTGGTGGGCCTGGCGCTGTCCGCACTGGCCTCCGCGATCACCCAGGTGGTGTTGTCGCGGCGCTCGCTCGATTCGGCGAGCGCGCTGTACGTGTGGAGCTCGGGCAGCCTGAACGGGCGCGGCTACGACGTGGCCTGGCCGGTACTGATCGGACTCGCCGTACTGGTCCCGCTCGCGCTCGCCCTCGGTCGCAAGCTGGACGTGTTGCGCTTCGACGACTCGACGGCCGCCTCGCTCGGCGTGGATCCGGGGCGGATCCGGCTGATCTGCCTGATCGCGGCGGTCTGCCTGGCCGGTCTCGCGGTCGGGATCTGCGGGCCGGTGGGCTTCGTCGCGCTGGCCGCGCCGGTGATCGCCGGGCGACTGGCCGGGCCGCTGCGGGTGCCGATCCTGGGCTCGATGCTGGTCGGCGCGATGCTGATCGTGCTCGCCGACATGCTGGGGCGGATCGTGCTGGACGGCGCGGAGATTCCGGTCGGCGTGGTCAGCACGGTGCTCGGCGGGCCGTTCCTGCTGTGGGTGCTGCTCGGGCGGTCGGGGGCGGCGCGCGTGTAGGCCCTGCCCGGCCGGTTCGAGGGCCCATCCCGCGCGCGGCGGCCCGTCCCGGTCGGGCCGCCGGTGCCGGACGCCGAGATCGGGCCCGTCCGGCGCGCGGGCACCCGTCCCGCGCGTGACGACCCGTCCCCCGCGTGGGGAACAGGGGAAGATCTCGTTTCGTTGTCGTGTCGGGTTCGCCGGGGCGAGCCGTCGGGCCGGGTCCGGGCCGAGGGCGCGGTGTACGGCGGCCGGGGTGTGGCATGCGCGAGGGCACGCCGCATCGTATGTCGACTGTCGACGACACGGGTGCACGCGCGCCCGCGGAACTGGAGGCCCAGTGAGCTCGTCCGGTGCTCTCACCCGGTCCGTACGTCGCTTCCTGGGCAGACCCGGAACGGTCGCGCCGACCGGCCTGCGGCCCCTGGTCAGACGCGCGGGCGAGCGGGAGTCGGCGCTGCGTCGGCTCTCCGACGCGGAACTGCGCGCGGCGGCTGACGCATTGCGGATCCGAGCCGGCGGCACCCAGGGCTCCGCGGCCCGTGGCACGGGCAAGTCGGCGGCGGCGCACGGGACTTCCTGGGACGAGGAGGCCCTGGTCGAACTGTGCGCGCTGGGCCGCGAGGCCGGCCGGCGGGCGCTGGGCGAGCGCGCCTTCGACGTACAACTCCTGGGCATGCTCAGCCTGTTGCGCGGCACGGTGGTGGAGATGGCCACCGGCGAGGGGAAGACCCTGGTCGGCGCGCTGGCCGCGGCCGGGTTCGCGCTCCAGGGCCGACGGGTACACGTCCTGTCCGTCAACGACTACCTGGCCCGCCGGGACGCCGAATGGATGCGGCCCGTCTACGAGTTGCTCGGCGTACGGGTCGCCTACGTCACCCAGGAGGCCACCCGCACCCAACGGCAGACGGCCTACGCCGAGGACGTCGTGCACGTCGCGGTGAGCGAGGTCGGTTTCGATACGCTGCGCGATCGACTGCGCACGGAGGTCGCGGAGTTGGTGCTGCCCGCACCCGATGTGGCGATCGTCGACGAGGCCGACGCGGTCATGATCGACGAGGCCCGGATCCCGCTGGTCCTGGCCGGCGGCGTGGCCGCGGGCTCGGACGAGGCGGAGGCGGCCCGGCTGGTCGCGGATCTGGTCGAGGGCGTGCATTACGAGGCCGAGTCGGACGGGATGAGCGTGCACCTCACCGACGCGGGGGTGAGCGAGATGGAGCGCGCGTTCGGCGTGGACAACCTGTACGCGCGCGACATGGGCGAGCGCCTGTCGCAGGTCAACGTCGCGCTGTACGCCCGCGCGCTGCTCCGCCGCGATGTCGACTACCTGGTGCGGGAGGGCCGGATCCGGCTCGTGGACGCCAATCGGGGTCGGTTGGCGCAGCGGCAGCGCTGGCCGGACGGGCTGCATGCGGCGGTGGAGGCCAAGGAGGGCCTGACCGCCGGGCCACGCGGGGAGGTCCTGGATCAGTTGATCGTCCAGGACCTGATCGGGAGTTACCCGACCGTGGCCGGGATGACCGGGACCGCGGTGATCGTGTCCGAGCAACTGCGCGAGTTCTACCGCCTGGAGACGGGCGACCTGCCGACCAACATGCCGTGTGTGCGGGTCGACGAGCCGGACCGGCTCTACGACAGCGAGCAGTCCCGGGACGCCGCGCTGCTTGACCTGGTGCAGCGGGCGCATGCCAGCGGCCGGCCGATCCTGGTGGGCACTCGGGATGTCGCCAAGTCGGAGGAAATCGGCGCGGCGATCCGGGAGTCGGGCCTGGACTGCGCGATCCTCAACGCCCGGGACGACACCCGCGAGGCGGCGATCATCGCCGAGGCGGGGGCGCTCGGGGCGATCACGGTGTCCACCCAGATGGCCGGGCGCGGCACGGACATCCGGCTGGGCGGGCGGGACGGCGCCGATCACGAACAGGTAGCCGAACTGGGCGGGTTGCTGGTGGTGGGGGTCGGCCGGTACCACACCCGGCGGCTCGACGACCAGTTGCGCGGTCGGGCCGGTCGGCAGGGCGACCCGGGCACATCCGTCTTCCTGACCAGCCTGGACGACGATTCGATCACCCGCTACGCGATCGACCCCCCGCCACGAGCCGCCCGAGTGGAGGCCGACGGCCGAATCCGCGACGCGGCGGTCCGGCGCTACGTCGAACAGGCGCAGCGGGTGGCCGAGGGGGCGCTGCTCGACACGCACCGCACCACATGGCGCTACAACCAACAGCTCCACCACCAGCGCGAGGAGATCCTCGACCACCGCCACGACATCCTGCACGGCGACGCCGCCGCCGAGATCCTGGCCGAACTGCGCCCGGAGCGCTGGGCCGAACTGGAGTCCGCGGTGGGCGAGTCGGTCCTGGCCGAGGCCGCGCGCCAACTCCTCCTCTACGACCTGGACCGAGCCTGGAGCGACCACCTGGCCCGCACCGCCGACCTCCGAGAAGGCATCCACTTGCGCGCCCTCGCGCGACAAAACCCCATCGACGCCTTCCACGCCGAAACCCAGCGGGCCTTCGCCTCCCTGCTCCCAACGGCCCACGAAGCCGCGGCAGCCCACCTGGACACGGCGCACATCACCAAGTCGGGCCTGGACAAGGAACAGTCGGACGTCACCCGCCCCAGCTCGACCTGGACGTACATGGTCGACGACCAACCTTTCGAGTCGTTGCGAGACCCGTTCCTCACCACAATCGGCAAGCGCCTGCGCTCGGCGACAACGGGGGAAAACTGACGAAGTGCCCAGTCCGGCTGCGGCGTTCACCGGGCCGGGTGACGTCGCCGGACGGGGGCAGGTGGATGGTTGGGGCAGAGGTAGGGTTTGTTGTGGTCCGGTGCGGCGATGTCGTCGCGGAAACCACTGTGACCGGACGGCGATGAGGAGGATTCGTGTCGAAGCCACCGCTGCCCGAACAGGCGGTCGTGATGTTGGGGCAGGCCAATCCCGCGGTCGTGACTACGCTCCGGCCCGATGGGCAGCCCGTTTCCACGGCGACCTGGTATCTGTGGGACGACGGTCGTGTACTGCTCAACATGGATGTGGGGCGGAAAAGGCTCGACTACATCCGTAACGATCCTCGGGTCTCGCTCACCGTGCTCGATGAGGGGAACTGGTACACACATCTGAGCCTGGTCGGCCATGTCGACGAGATCCGTGAGGACAAGGACCTGGTCGACATCGACCGGGTGGCCCGGCACTACACCGGCAAGGAATACCCGCTGCGGGACCGGGGTCGGGTCAGTGCGTGGGTTCGGATCGACCGCTGGCACGGCTGGGGCGCGCTCAAGGACAACGACCAGGCAACCAGTTCGCGGACCACGACGGACGCCGAGTAGCGGAAACCTCCGGAGCAGCCACACCACCCGAACCGGCCCCGAACGACCGCGTTTGCGACGAGATCGCCGTGGCGTCGGGGCCGGTTTGCCGGTAGGACACGTGAACCCGGCCGGTGGGTCGGTGAGTTGCCGATCGGGTGTCGGATCGGCCAGCGAAGGCCTTTCCTCGGCGGCCGGTTCCAGTACGATCGTGGCGACGGACGTCTCGGTCACGCCACCCGCCCGCCCACCGGCGGGCACCGGGTGACACCGGGCGTCCGGTCGCCAGGACGCCGGGTCCCGCATACGTACATCTCGACCCGGTCGCGCGCGGCGCACCACGCTTATCACACGCACCGCGCACCGCGCTCATCACGCGGCACGATCGCCGCGCACACGCAACCTCCGTGCCCCAGCCGTGCGTTGCCTCTCGACGTGATCTACGTGATCTACGTGATCTACACGATGGACGACGCGATGGACGCGATCGCCCATCGATCGGTCGACGGCTGCCCCGAAGGGAGGGACCACCGGGGAGATGGACCCGCCAACGAGCGTCTGGAACCCGCGGTCGGTGGAGCTAGCAAGCCGCCCCACCCGGCCCCGTGCCCGTGCCCGTGCCCCCGCGCAGGATCGTGTAGTCCGCCGCCGTCCACGCCATCGCGATCGCGCCGTCGAGCAGGGCCTGTTCGGCCGCCGGGGAGATCGCCGCCTCGGCGAAGGCCGGCTCATGTGGGCCGCTCGCGCCCGCCGTGATGTCGAGGACCGGGTGGATCGTCGGGATCACGTGCGACACGTTGCCCATGTCCGTACAGGCGAACGGGGGTCGCTCGACCGGTGTCGGGCGGCCCAACTCCCGGGCGTTGGCCCGCCACAGGGCGATCAGGGTCGGGTCGGTGCGGAAGTCGAGGTAGTCCGGCTCGGGTCGGCTCAGCCGCACCTCGCAGCCGATCGCCAGCGCGCCGGCCCGGAAACAGGCCTCGACGCGCGTACGCAGTTCGGCCAGGTCGGCCGCGTCGGTGGTGCGCAGTTCGTACTCGGCGGTGGCCCGCTCCGGGACCGCGTTCGGCGACGTCCCCGCCGCCGTGGTGATGCCATGCACCCGCCAGTCCACCGGCAACTGCCGTCCCAGCAAGCCCAGGGCGACCTGAGCCACCGTCAAAGCGTCGGCGGCGCTGCGGCCTTCGTGCGGATTCAGGCTCGGGTGCGCCGCCGTCCCGAGGTATTCCACGGACAGTGTGCCGAGCGCGAAGGACCGGAACTCGGCCACCTCGAACGGACACGGATGCACCATCATCGCCGCGTCCACCCCGTCGAACGCACCCGCGTCCAGGAGCAGCGCCTTGCCCGCACCACGCTCCTCGGCCGGGGTGCCCACCACCCGTACGGTCAACCCGAGCCGATCCGCCACCGGACCGAGCGCCAGGGCCGCACCGACCCCGGCCGCCGCGATCAGGTTGTGTCCGCAGGCGTGGCCGAGCCCCGGCAGTGCGTCGTACTCGCACACGATCGCGACCGTCACCGGGCCCGAACCGATGCTCGCGACGAACGCCGTGTCCAGGCCGTATGCCGGCGCGGTCACCGTGTAGCCGTGCGCGCGCAACAGCTCCGCACACCATCCCGCGGCCCGGTGTTCGGCGAACGCCAACTCCGGGTGGGCGTGGATCCGGCGGCTCAGCGCGAGCAGTTCGTCCCGGTTTGCCAGTACCCGAGCACGGATTCCGGCCCGGTCGGCATCCGCGCTCGGTCGGTCCACCAGGTCGGCCACGCTCATATTCCGCCACCCCACTTCGAAATGTCCTGCTTCCGGGGCCGCGCTGTCGACCACCCGGAAGATAGCTTAGGCTTACCTAACTTCTGCATGTGCCGGGGATCGGTACGTGCCGCCTGCCGTCGTCGCGTCTCGGGAGTCTGCACACCATGCCTCATCACCAGGCCGAGATCACCGTCCCGAACCCCACCGCAGCAGCAACCGCGGCCACACCAACGGCCACGGCCACGGCCACAGCCACAACCGCAGCCCCGAACAGCGTCCCCGCCCGACTGCCGCTGCTGGCCGCGCAGGCCGGGATCCACTACGCGCAGGCGCTGACCCCCGACGACCCGGAGTACAACACCGCCGACCGCGTCGAGATCCGTGGCCCACTCGACGCCGACCTGTTCGAGCGTGCTCTGCGCCAGGTCGGCGCCGAGGCCGAGACGCTGCGTCTGCTGGTCACGACCGGAGCCGACGGCACGCCGAGCCAGTCGGTCGCCGAGGACCCCCGAAGCCATGAACACCCCATCCACCGCTTCGACTTGCGCTCGACCCCCGATCCGGAGGCCCGGGCCGAAGCCTGGCTGCGGGCCGACCTCGACCGGCCCGTGGACCTCGCCACCGGGCCCCTGGTCACCCACGCGCTGTTCCGCCTCGGCGACGACCGGCACTGGTGGTATCGGCGCGTCCATCACATCGCGGTGGATGCGTACGCACTGACCCTGATCGGCCGCCGCGTCGCCGAGTTGTACACCACGTTCGTCGCCCATGACCGGCCCACTCCCAACCCCTTCGGCACCCTGCGCGACCTGGTCGCGGAGGAGATCGACTACCGAGGGAGCGAAGCGTACGACACCGATCGGGCATTCTGGCTGGAACATCTCGCGGACCGCCCCCGATCCGTGACCTTGTCCCGCATACCGCCGGACCGGAAGGACCCGGTGGCCACGCGGGCCGCATCGAACCCGCCGGCCACGACCCCGACTCCCGCCCCCCGCCCCCCGATCCTCCGCCGCAGCCGCGAACTCACCCCGGCGCACACCGCCCACCTCACCGAGGCCGCCGAGATCGCTCGCGCCACCTGGGCCGAGTTGCTGATCGCCGCCACGGCCGGCTATCTGCACCGGGCCACCGGCGCCCGGGAGATCGTGCTCGGCCTGCCGCTGCTCAACCGGCGCAGTCCCACCGCGCTGCGCACCCCGGCGATGACGGTCAACATCCTGCCGCTCCGCATTCCGGTCCAACCCCGGGACACCGCGCCGGCGTTGCTTCGCCGGGTCGTCCTCGAACTGCGCGCGGTCCGCCGCCATCAGCGCTTTCGCCAGGAGGACCTGCTCCGCGAACTCGGCGCCGCCGGCCGCGAACAGCCGCTCTACGGACCGATGGTCAACATCAAGGCGTTCGAGGGCGAGCTACACCTCGGCGAAGCGGTCGGCCGGGTGCACAACCTGGCCGCCGGTCCGGTCGACGACCTGGCCGTGGGGGTGGCCCCAACCCCCGCCGGCGGTCTGCGGATCGAGCTCGACGCCCATCCCGCCCGCTACCGCGCGGCCGATCTCGCCGCCCACGAACTGGGCCTGCTGCGCTACCTGGACGCGCTCGCCACCCTCCTGCACGAGGCGCCGGACCGACCCATCGCCCGGATCGACCTGCTCACCCCGGCCGAGATCCACCAGGCCACCGCGGGCCGCACCGAACCGCCGATCAGCCAAACCCTCCCCGAGCTGTTCACCCGACAGGCCACCGACACCCCCGCCGCCATCGCCGTCCGCGCCGGCATCGACACCCGTACCTTCGCCGAGGTCGAATCCGCCGCCAACCGGCTCGCCCACGAACTGATCGCGGTCGGCGTCACCGCCGAAGTCCCGGTCGCGATCGCGCTGCCCCGCAGCGCGGACACCGCCGTCGCCCTGCTCGCCGTACTCAAGGCGGGCGGCGTCTGCCAGTTCCTCGATCTCGGCCACCCGGCCCGGCGGATCACCGACGTCCTGACCGACACCCGCCCCGGCTGCCTGATCGGCACCGCCGAAGCCCTCGCCGGCCTGCCGCCGCACGGGCTGCGCGCCGTGGTCCTGGACGCTCCGAGCACCCGCGCCCGACTCGCCACGCACCCGGACCGGGCGCCGCGCGCGCCGCGCCCGGAGCAGGCCGCCTACGTGATCCACACCTCCGGCTCGACCGGGCGGCCCAAGGGCGTCGCGGTCACCCACGCCTCGCTCGCCAATCTGCACGCGAGCCACGGCACCGACCACATCACGCCCGCCGTCGAGCGCACCGGCCGCGACCGGCTGCGGATCGGGCACAGCGCGTCGTTCGCGTTCGACGCGTCCTGGGACCCGATCCTGTGGCTGACCCACGGTCACGAACTGCACCTGCTCGACGACGCGACCTACCGCGACTCGAGCGCCCTGGTCGGCTACGTGCACGAACACCGCCTCGACTACCTGGACGTCACCCCCACCTACGCCGAAGCCCTGCTCGCCGAGGGCCTGTTGGCGCCCGATCGGCACCACCCGGCGATCCTGGTCGTCGGCGGCGAAAGCGTCCCGGCCGCGCTGTGGCAGCGACTGGCCGCGACCCCGGGCAGCCGGCCGCTCAATCTGTACGGGCCCACCGAGACCACCGTGGACGCCTACTTCTGGGGCCCGGACGGTACCGGCCGCCCGGTCCGCGGCTCGCGCGCCTACGTTCTGGACTCCTCGCTGCGCCCCACCCCGGTCGGCGTCACCGGCGAATTGCACGTGGCCGGCGCCTGCCTGGCCCGGGGCTACCCGGGTCGGCCCGAGCTGACCGCCGAGCGCTTCGTCGCCGACCCGTTCGGCGCCACCCACGGGGATCCGGGCGGGCGGATGTACCGCACCGGCGACCTGGCCCGCCGCCGCGCCGACGGCACGCTCGAACTGCTCGGGCGGGCCGACGAGCAGGTCAAGATCCGCGGCTTCCGGATCGAACCCGGGGAGATCCAGGCGGTGTTGGCCGCACACCCCGAGGTGGCCCAGGCCGCGGTGATCGCCCGCGACGGCACCCACGGCAAACGGCTGCTCGGCTACGCCGTCCCGGTCGAGGGCCGCACCCCGAGTCCCGAAACGTTGCGCGCCCATCTGGCCGGGCAACTCCCCGAGCACCTCGTCCCGGCCGCGATCCTCGTCCTGCCCGCGCTCCCGCGCACCGCCAACGACAAGATCGACCACCGTGCGCTGCCGGATCCCACGCCGCGGGCGCCCGGGCTACACGAGGGCCCGCGTGGGTTGCCCGAGGAGATGATGTGCGATCTGTTCGCGGCCGTGCTGGGACTGCCGGAACAGCCTTCCCGAGACGCCGACTTCTTCGACCTGGGCGGCCACTCGCTGCTGGCCGCCCGACTTGCTGCCCGGGCCCGGGAGAGCTTCGAGGCGCCGATCGGGCTGGCCGACGTCTTCCGCCGCCCGACCCCGGCGGCTCTGGCCGAACTGGTCCAGGGCCGACCGCAACACGAGCCGCAGCACGAACCCCGCCCCGCGCTCACCCCGATGCCGCGCACCACCGACCGGCTGCCGCTGTCCTCCGCCCAGCGCCGCCTGTGGTTCATGTACCGGCTCGAAGGCCCCAGCCCCACCTACAACATCCCACTCGTCCTGACCCTGACCGGCCCGATCGACCGAACCGCGCTCGAACTCGCGCTCACCGACCTGGTCGAGCGCCACGAGACGCTGCGCACGGTCTACCCGGTGCTCGACGACGAGCCGTACCAGCACATCCTGACGATCGATCAGGCCCGACCC
Organism: Embleya sp. AB8; assembly: GCF_049739465.1. Lineage (NCBI taxonomy): Bacteria > Bacillati > Actinomycetota > Actinomycetes > Kitasatosporales > Streptomycetaceae > Embleya > Embleya sp. AB8. The sequence goes on along the minus strand of NZ_JBMHHY010000032.1, from coordinate 94,656 downwards.
GAGCTGCACTCGGCGCCCGCCGACGCGACGCTCACCGACGTCGTCCGGCACCGCTTCGACCTCGCCGTCGAACCGCCGCTGCGCGGCACGCTGTTCACCGCCGGCGAGGACAACCACACGCTGGTCCTGCTGCTCCACCACATAGCCGGCGACGGTGCCTCCACCACCCCGCTCGCCCGCGACCTGGCCACCGCCTACAGCGCGCGCTGCGCCGGGCGCGATCCCCGGTTCACCCCGCTCCCGATCCGCTACACCGACCATGTCGCCTGGCAGGAAAGGCTGTTGGGCGAGCCGGAGCAACCCACGCCCCGGGCCGCCCGCCAACTCGACTTCTGGAAGCACACCCTCGCCGGCCTGCCGGACGAACTCGCCCTCCCCACCGACCGTCCCCGCCCCCGGGTCGCCTCGACGGCGGGCGACACCGTGCCGTTCCACCTCGACGCGACGGCCCATGCCCGGCTCGCCGAACTCGCCCGCGCGAGCGGGACGTCCGTGTTCACCGCCGTGCAGGCCGGACTCGCCGCGCTGCTCGCCCGGCACGGGTGCGGTACGGACATCCCGCTGGGCACACCCGTCGCGGGCCGCGACGACGACGCCACGGCCGATCTGGTCGGCTTCTTCGTCAACACCCTGGTGTTGCGCGCCGACACGTCCGGCTCCCCGAGCTTTCGCACGCTGCTCGACCGGGTACGCACCGCGACACTCGCCGCCTACGACCACGCGGACGTCCCGTTCGACCGGGTCGTGGAGGAGGCGAACCCGCCACGCTCGCTCGCCCGACACCCGCTGTTCCAGGTGCTGATCGCGTGGCAGTCGCTGCCCGACACGGAGTTCGCACTCGGCCCGCTGACCGCCCGGATGGTCGCGGTGCCGTCCGGAACCGCCAAGTTCGACCTGACCCTCAACGTGGGCGAGCAACCGGGCCGGGGCATCGGCGGTTTCCTGGAGTTCCGTACCGACCTGTTCGACCGGGCCGGCGCGCTGGGCCTGGCCCGCCGGCTCGCCGCGCTGCTCACCGCCGCCGTGGCCGACCCGGACACCCCGATCGACCGACTGCCGCTGCTCGACGAGGCCGAGCGACACCGCGCGTTGGTGGAATGGAACGCCGGGCCGACCGCGACCGCGACCCCCTCGACCACCCTGGTGGCCCGCTACGAGCGGGCCGCCCGCGCGCATCCCGCGCGGATCGCGGTCAGTTGCGCGGGTCTTTCGCTCAGCTACGCCGAACTCTCCGCCCGGGCCAACCGCCTGGCCCGCCTCCTGGTGACGCGCGACATCGGTCCCGGCGACATCGTCGCACTCGCCCTGCCGCGCTCCCCCGAACTGGTCGTCGCACTCCTCGCGGTCGCCAAGGCCGGCGCCGCCTATCTGCCGCTGGACCCGGACTACCCGGCCGATCGGCTCGCCTACATGCTCGACGACGCGGCACCCGCCGCGCTGCTCACCGACTCGGCGACGGCCCGCCGACTGCCCGCACACGACCTGCCGCGGATCTTTGTGGACGGCAAGGACGCGGACGCCCACCCGAGTTCGGACCTGGGCCAGGATCAGCGCAAGCGCCCGCTGCGGGCCAATGATCCGGCCTATGTGATCTACACCTCCGGGTCCACCGGCCGACCCAAGGGTGTGCCGGTCACCCACCACAACGTGGCCCGGCTGTTCACCGCCACGGACCACTGGTTCGGCTTCGGCCCGGACGACGTCTGGACGTTGTTCCACTCCTACGCGTTCGACTTCTCGGTCTGGGAGTTGTGGGGCGCACTGCTGTTCGGCGGTCGGCTCGTCGTGGTGCCGCACCTGGTCAGCCGCGACCCGGCCGAGTTCCTCGACCTGCTCGCCCGGGAACGGGTCACCGTGCTCAACCAGACGCCGTCCGCGTTCCATCAACTGGTGGCCGCCGACCGGGATCGTCCCGGACGCGAACTCGCGTTGCGCTACGTGGTGTTCGGCGGCGAGGCGCTGGAACCGGCGCGGCTGGCCGACTGGTACGAGCGGCACGCCGACGACGCACCGCGCCTGGTGAACATGTACGGGATCACCGAGACCACCGTGCATGTCACCCATCATGCGCTGGACCGCGAATCGGCCGCCGCCGGCGCGGCGAGCACGATCGGGGTGAACATCCCCGATCTGCGTGTCTACGTGCTGGACCACCGGCTCGAACCGGCCCCGCCGGGGGTGATCGGCGAGATGTACGTCGCGGGCGAGGGCCTGGCCCGCGGCTACCTGGGTCGACCCGCGCTGACCGCCGAGCGGTTCGTCGCCGACCCACACGCGGCCCGGTTCGGCGAACAGGGATCGCGGATGTATCGTTCCGGCGACCTGGCCCGGCGCCGCGCCGACGGCACCCTCGACTACCTCGGCCGCGCCGACCAGCAGGTCAAGATCCGCGGCTTCCGGGTCGAACTCGGCGAAATCGAGGCGGTGTTGGCCGCCCATCCGGCGGTCGCGGACGCGGCCGTGGTGCTGCGCGAGGACACCCCCGGCGATCAACGGCTCGTCGGCTACGCGGTGGCCGCCCCCGACACCGACCCGGTCGCGCTGCGTACCCACACCGCCGAGACCCTGCCGGTGCACATGGTGCCGTCGGCCGTGGTGGTGCTCGACCGGCTGCCGCTGACCGCGAACGGCAAGCTGGACCGCAAGGTGTTGCCGCGCCCCGAGCCCACCGCCGCCGCGACCCCGGGCCGGGTGCCGAGCGGGCCGCGCGAGCAACAACTGTGCGCACTGATCGCCGATGTCCTCGGCGTGCCCCGAGTCGGCGTGGACGACGACTTCTTCGCCCTCGGCGGCCATTCGCTGCTCGCGGTCCGCCTGGCCGGCCGGATCAAGGCCGCCCTCGGCGTGGACGTCGGGATCGGCACCATCTTCCAGGCACCCACCGCCGCCGGTCTGCACGCCGCGCTGAGCGCGGCCGACCACGGCGGCGATGCGCTGGACGTATTGCTCCCGCTGCGGGCGGCGGGCGCGCGGACGCCGGTGTTCTGCGTACATCCCGCCGGCGGCCTGTCCTGGTGCTATGCGGGTCTGATCCGGCATCTGCCCACGGGGGTACCGCTGTTCGGCCTCCAGGCGCAGGGCGTCGGCCCGGCCACCGCCGGCGAGCCGCTGCCCGGCACGCTGGAGGAGTTGGCCGCGCACTATGTGGACCGGTTGCGCGAGGTGCGGCCGGACGGTCCGTACCGCCTGCTCGGCTGGTCCACCGGCGGGATCATCGCGCACGCGATGGCCACCCGACTCCAGGAGCTGGGCCAGGATGTCGAGTTGCTGGCGATACTGGACGCCTATCCGGCCGAGGGTTTTCGCGAACTGCCCGTGCCGGACCACGGCGAAGCCCTCGATGCGCTCCTGACGATGGGCGGCTACGGGCCGGAGAGTCTGGCCGGCGCGCCGCTCGAACTCGACGAGGTGATCGCGGTGTTGCGCCGCGAGGGCAGTCCGCTGGCCGGTCTGGACCCGACCGCCGTCGAGGCGCTCAACGACATCTATCTCAACACCAATCACCTGGTCCGCGCCTTCGACCATCGGGTCTTCCGCGGCGATGTGCTGTTCTTCCGGGCCACCGTGGACACCATCGACGAGACCCTCACGCCCGACACCTGGGCGCCGTACGTGTCCGGCCGGATCGACACGACGAACGTGGCCTGTTCGCACAAGGACATGACCCTGCCCGGCCCGATCGCGCAGATCGCGCGTGTGGTCGTGGACCGCCTCATCGAGCTGGAGACCGACTCCCATGAGTAATCGCGACCGCGAGAGCCCGACCAACCCCTTCGACGACGCGGACGGCTCGTTCCTGGTCCTGGTGAACGGTCTCGGGCAACACTCCCTGTGGCCCGAGTTCGCCGCCGTACCGGCCGGCTGGTCGCTCGCACACGGGCCGTGCGCGCGCCCGGACGCGCTGGACTGGATCACCGTGCACTGGACCGACCTCAGCCCGGCCGCCCGATGACCGGGGAGGCATCGGCCCCTGCCGCCGCTCCCCCGGCAACCGCCGGCCGGGCCGGTTCCACGCTGATCGTGGTGCTCGTCTACACCGCCGCGATGTGCATGAACGGCCTGGACTCGACGATCGTCAACCCGGCCCTGCTGACCATCGCGGACGACTTCGACCAACCGGCGGTCGCCGCCAACACGGTGGAGATCGCCTTCCTGGTCGCGCTGGTCGCCGCCCTGCCGGTGGCGGGTCGGCTGAGCGACCGGTTCGGCACCAAGCGGATCTTCCTGGGCTCACTCGCCGTCTTCACCGTCGCTTCCGCCGCGTGCGGTCTGTCCCGGGACCTGGTCTCGCTGGTCCTGGCCCGGGTGGTCCAGGGCCTGGCGGGCGGACTGTTGACGCCGGTCGGGATGACCATCCTGTTCACCGCATTCGCCCCACATGAGCGGATGCGGTTGGCCAAGTGGCTGATCGTGCCGACCGCGCTGATGCCCGCACTCGGTCCGCCGCTGGGCGGCTTCCTGACCGAACACCTGTCCTGGCATTGGTTGTTCCTGGTCAATGTGCCGATCGGGACGGCCGCCGTGCTGCTCGGCGTGTTCGGGCTGCGTGAGCATCGGGCGGGCGCGGTCGGGCCGTTCGACCGGGCCGGCTTCCTGCTCACCACGCCGACCCTGGGGTTGCTCACCTACGCACTCGGCTTCGGGCCGTCCCAGGGCTGGAGCTCGCCGCCCATCGCGATCAGCGGACTACTCGGGCTCGGCCTCCTTGTCGCCGCGATCGTGCATCAACTTCGGGTCCCGGAGCCGCTGTTGCGGTTGCGGCTGCTGGCCGACCGCACCTTCGGCGCGGCCGGCGCGCTCGCCCTGCTCACCTCGGCCGGGCTGATGGGCGTGTTGTTCGTCTTCCCGCTGCTGTATCAGGCGGCGCTCGGCGCCTCGGCGTTGGACGCGGGTCTCGGTGTCTTCCCGGAGGCGATCGGGCTGATGTTCGCCTCGCAGGTGGTGGACCGACTGTTGCCCCGGCTCGGCCCACGGCTGCTGACCGCACCCGCGCTGCTTCTGGCCGCGCTGGTGTTCGCCGCACTGGCGCTGCCGGGGGTGGCCGAACACGCCTGGGCGGTACGGGTGTTGATGTTCTGTGTCGGGCTGATCCTGGGCACCGCCGTGTTGACCGTGCAGATCGCCGGGTTCGGTGACATCGGGCCGCCCGAACTGGGCCACGCCATGGCCCTGTTCACGATCGTGCGCACACTGGGCGGTTCGCTCGGGATCGCCGCGGGCGCCGCGGTGATCGAGGCGGGCGGCGGGTCGAGCGGGCACGACACGAGCGCACCCGGGCCGTACCGCGCGGCGATCTGGGTCACCGCCGTGCTGGTCGCCCTGGGCGCGCTGTGCGCGCTGCGTCTGCCGCGCGAGGCACCGGCCGCACCGCCGTTCGACGACGAGGCGGGCCCGGAGGCCGAACTGCCCAGCCCCGCCGGCGCGTCAATGCCCGGCTGAGAGCAGCTCGACGAGTCCGCCGGCGAGCCCGCCGCGCCAACAGGCGTAGTCGTGGCCGCCGGCGAACTCGGTATAGGTGAGCGGGTAGCCGCGCGCGAGCAGCACGTCGCGCAGCCGCCGATTCTCCGCGACCAGCATCCATTCCAGCAGACCGACCTCGAGGTGCAGGCGGATCGGCAGCGCGTCGACGGCGGCGAATCGCCGGGTCAGCCACTCCGGGCCGTCGTTGCCCTCGTCCGGGTCGGGCCACCAGAACGAGCCCGACTGGGACAACACGTTGCCGAACCGGTCCGGCCGATGCAGGGCGGCGAACGCGGCGGTCAGCCCGCCCGCGCTCTGCCCGGCGATCACGGTATGCGCGGGATCCCCGCTCGCGCCGTGCCGGCCGCCGGCCCAGGGCAGCAGCACATCGGCGAGCCAGTCCACGAACGGCTCGCTACAGGTGAGGTCGGCCATCCGCCGATCCCGGCCCATCGTGTCCACGAGCAGTGCGACGGTGGGCGGTATCCGGCCCTCGGCATGCAGGTTGTCCAGCGTGTCGCCGACCGCGAGCACCGACCCCCACACCTCGCCGTCGAGCAACACGGCGACCCGGTACGGCTGTTGTCCCCCGCCCGGCGGCAGCAGCACGCTCACCCGCCGACCGTCCACCGTGGTGTCCACACGCGCCCCGCGCGGTATTCCCGGCCGGCGCCGCACCCACGGTTGGGCGGGCGCGGCGGGCAGGGCCAGCACCGAGGCCGGGTTGCGCCCGTCGCGGGCGGCCAACGTGGGCGCGTGGTTGTACGGATCGGGCACCGCCGCGTCCAACACGCCCAGCCACCCGACCCGATCGGTGCGCAACGTCTGCTCGCGCGGCCCGGTACCGACGAAGAACTGGTACGACGCGCGCAGTTCGACGGGCAATCGGTGGGTGATCGCCCACACGTCCGTCCCGGGCACCCGGCGCATCAGATGCGGCGTCAGATCGCCCGCGTGCCGATCCCGGTCGGTGAACGTGTGCAGCAGGGTGAGCACATCGGCGGCGGGCGCGGCCGGATCGTCCCGCCAGACGAAGGTGACCAGGCACTGCCCGGGATCGGCCGGATCCGGCTCGACCAGCGGTGCGCCCACCGACTCGACCCGGGCCCAGAACTCGGCGCCGGCGTCCGGCCGACCGGCGGCGACCGCCTCGGTCAGCGCGTGCAGGATCGGAGTGTGCATCGCAGTCGCTCTCTGTGCGAAGGGGAACCGGGTCGGCCGCGCGGCGGACCCGGCTGCCGAGGCCGGGCCCGCCGCACCGATGACGCCGGGTCAGGAGGTGGCGGACAGTGCCTTGTTCAGGTCGCCGAGCACCACGTCGGCGGCCAGCGGCCCGCCGCGCGTGGACCACACCGAACCGTCCACCGTGACCACGTGCTTCTTCTGCACCGCGGTCAACTCCTTGAAGGCCGGCTTGTCCTGGACCTCCTTCAGCGCGCTCGCCCCGTCCGAGGTGAGCGTGCCCAGGAACAGCCAGTCGCCGTCGATCTCGGAGATCTTCTCCAGGCTCAGCGCGGGAGCGTGCGCGTTGCCGTCCTTGTCCTGCGACTTGGGCCGGGTCAGCCCCATGTCGAGCGCGACACCACTCGCGAACTGGCGCTTCTCCATCCAGCTCGGCCCGTTCGGATTCCAGCGCACGATGCTCACCGCCGCACCCTTGTTCACGGTCAGGTCCGCGCCGGTCTTCTTGGCCTTGGCCTCGTAGTCGGTGATCACCTTGTTGGCCTGGTCCAGCTTGTTGACCGCGTTGCCGATGCCCCGGAAGGACAACTTCCAGTCGTCGGTGGGCGCCATCGTGACCAGCGTCGCCGGGGTGATCTTGCGCAGTTGCTTGAGCACCTGCTCGTCCTGCATGTCGCCGGCCAGGATCAGGTCCGGCTTGGCCGCGATCACCTTGTCCATCACCGGCTGGAGCAGGTTGCCGACCACCTCTATGCCCTTGACCTTGTCGGCGAGGTAGGCGGGCGGCTTGTCCAGGCCCTGGCCGTTGGTGATGCCGACCGGCTTGACGCCGAGCGCGAGCACCGCGTCCAGGTCCTCCTGGGTGAGCACCACGACCCGCTTGGGGTTGGCCGGTACCTGGATCGCGGTGCCGACCGCGTCCTTGATCGTGCGCGTACCGCCGCCCGCGTCGCCGCCGGTCGCCGAGGTCCCCGGCGCGGCGGGCTTGTCGGCGGACTTCGAGTCGGAGTCGGATCCGCACCCGGTGAGCAGCAGGCCGGCCGCCCCCGCCACGGCGAGCAGCCGAACCGCGCGCCGCCGGGCGGTCGCGAGCGAGTGATGAGAACTGGGCATGTGGGGCTCCGGGCACGAGAACGGACGGGGGCCGGGCACGGCACGACCCCCACGGCTTCGCCTTAGGTTAGCCTTACCTTCCCCACTTCACGCAAGGTGGTCCGCACCGGCGCCGAGTCGGCCGAGGCCGGCGGGTTCGCCGAGGCCGCGAGGCCCACCGAGGTTGCCGACCGGGCGATCCCGGCCGCCCGTTCGGGTGATCCGGCCGCGGTTGACGAGCCTGCGCCCGGTCGCGGTCCGTACGGTGCCTGGTATGAAGCGGACCACCGTGACGCGTTCGATGTTGTCGATGGCCGCAGCGGCCGTTCTCGTACTGACCACGGCCGGCGCCCCGGCCACCGCCGGCCCGCCCGCCGCCCGTTCCGGCGGCGGCGCCTGCCTGCTCGACCGGTTGGACCAACTGCGCACCCTGCAAGGCCGCTTGGATGGGCTCGCCCGGAACGGCCGGGCCGGGCACGGCCAATACTGGTACATCGATCACGAACGCTGCACGCTCACCCTGGCCACGCTGCGCGGCGCCGGCGACCCGATCACCACGGCATTCCTGAACACCGCCCGCCTGTTGCCCGCGCTGGTCCAAATCGTCGAACTCGACACGGCGATCGAACCGAGGGTGGCCCGGGCACCCGCCGCCGCGCCCGGCTCGCGAGCGCGCCGCTTCCACGGCGGCAGCAAGCTGTACAGCGGGCGCACCGGCATGGTCTACGTCTGCACCGCCGGCTTCAACGGCTACCGGCCCAACACGGTAGGCACCGCGGGCCATTGCGCGCACGACGCGTCCACCTGGTACGACGGCACCGGCGCCCTCGTCGGCACCGTCGACCAGGCCCGCTACCCGGGCGCCGACTGGGCGACCATCGCGCCCGCCGACGGCCTGACCCTGGCCCCCGACATCGTCGACGGCCGGGCCACCACCACGATCACCGCCTTCGGTCGCCTCCACCTGAACGACCGGGTCTGCGGTACGGGTGCCAGCAGCGGCACCCGGTGCGGCATCATCGACGCCACCGACGTGACCGTCAACTACGGCGACGGCCCGGTCACCGGCCTGGCCCGAAGCACCCAGTCCGGCGCGGCCGGCGACTCCGGCGGCCCGGTGCACATCGGTCACACCGGCGTCGGCCTGATCAGCGGCGGCCCGGCCGACGGCGCCCCGACGTTCGTGCAACCGCTGGACTTCTGAATCCCGCTGCTCAGCCGCGCAGCAGTTCGAGCTGCGCGGTAAGCGTGTCGACACCCCGGTAGGTCAGCCCGACCAGGGCCACATGCTTCCAGCGCAGGACACCCTCCGCGTCGACGATGAAGATCGATCGACGCAGCGCGCTGCTGCCCAGGCCGATGCCGTAGGACTCGACCACCTTGTGGTCGGGGTCGGCGAGCAGCGGCATCCGCAGGTTGTGCTTGCGGGCGAACTTCTCGTGGCTGTCCAGGTCTTGCGGGCTGATCCCCCAGACCACCGCGTCGAGATCGGTGAACTGTTCGAACCCGGCGGAGTACGAGCACAGTTGCCTGGTACAGACGGCCGTGTCGTCGCCGGGGTAGAAGGCGAGCACGACCGGTCGGCCGCGCTGCGCCGACAGGGTGAGTGGTGTGCGAACCGCCTCGCCGTCGGTCAGCCGTACCGCTTCGAGGGTGAAGTCCGGTGCCGGGGCGCCGATCTCGGGGGTCTTGGACACGTCGTGGTCTCCTCGGCGAGGCGGGTTCGCGAATGTACGGCCGAATGTGCGGCGGAACGTGACGACGTTACCGCCGTGGCTCGCCGATCCGGCGGACCAGGAGGGTGATCGCGGGCAGCGGGAACAGCAGCAGGAACAGGTTCGGCAGCCACCACTCGACGGCGAAGTCGCCGCGCAGCGCCCAGAACACGATCGCCTGCAACCCGGCGGTGGCGGTCAGCACGAGTGAGATCAACATCAGCGGCTCGCCGTTCCCCGCCCGCCGGCGCAGCCGCAATGCGGCCAGTCCGGTCACACTCGCGGCAAGGTCGAGCAGGACGAACGAGTAGTTCCAGTCGCTCATCACCGGATCGTCGTAGTCCTTGTATGCGTATTCGGCCGGGATCAGCGCGAACAGCGTGACCGCCCAGTAGACCAGGAAACCCACGTCGGCGACGGTCATCGAGATCCGGGTGAAGCACATCAGGTCGGCGCCGCGCGTATGGGTGGACACGCTAGTCATGGGTGATTCCTCCGCACAGGTAGAGCACGGCCACCCCGACCACGACCAGGGTCATGCCGAACAGGGTGGCCGGACGGACCGGTTCGTCGTACAGCAGGGCGCCGCCGACCAGCGCGCCGACGGTGCCCAGGCCGGACCAGATCGCGTACACCGGACCGACATCGAGCGTCTTGAGGGCTTGGGCGAGCAGCACGAAGGCGAGCAGGTAGCCGACCGCGACGGCCACGCTCGGGGCGATCCTGGTCAGCCCGTTCGAGGCGCGCAGCGCGAGGGTCGCGGTGACCTCGGCGACGATCGCGCCGCCGACCAGGACGGCCGCGATCATGTCGCGCCGCCGTGGGTGCGGACCAACTCGACCAGCAGCGCGCGCAGCGTGGTGTGCGCGGTGTCGTGTGGGACGCCCAGGTCGAGCAGCCGGGCCGCCCACCAGCCGTCCACGGCCATCCGGACCAGGTCGGCGACCGCCGGGTCCAGGCCGTCCGCGGCCAGCCGCTGCTGCCAGCGCGCGTAGCGTTCGCGCAGGGCGCCCAGTACGTCCGGGCCGCCGGCCGCGGCGAGCAGCGCGAGCGGGACCTGGTCGATGCCGCTGCGGTCCCCGGTCGGCGACTGTGGCGGGATGCTCGCGTCCAGCCAGGCGAGGGCGAACGCGCCGGGCGGGGCGTCCGGTTCGGGCAGCACCGCCTCGAAGCGGTCGGCGAGCCGCTCGACCACGCCGCGCACCAGGTCCTGCTTGCTCGGGAAGTGGTGCAGCAGGCCGCCCTTGCTGACGCCGGCCTCCTTGGCCACCGCGTCGAGGCGAACCGCCTCGACGCCGTCGCGCACCAGAATCCGCTCCACCGCGTCCAGTAGTCGATCGCGCATCCGCGCGCCCCCTGTCCCCGCTCGGGATCAGCCCATCCCATCCGCCCGGACCGTCCGGACGGTCGGGAGCGACGATAGCAGCACAACCCGCCCGCGCAACCGGCTGTCGGCGGCCCGATCCACCCGCCGGGCCGCATCCAGCACCGGCGCCCAACCGAGCATCCGGTGGGCCGATTTCGGCCATCGTGTCGGCAACCGGACATCTCGCGGTGCGCCGCGTCGGCGCACGGGGTCGTGATGCGCCAATCCGACTTGTTGTCCGTATCGCGCGCGAGTCTCTCCCGTACCGCCCGTCGATCCGGCACCATGACGTAATGAGCCGTGTGGACAAAGGCACATCGACCGAACCGATGCTGCCCGCACCGCCGCCGCGCGCCCTGCCGCCCCTGGCCAAAGGGCCGATCGCGCTGATCATGATCGCGGTCTTCACCGTGCAGGCGGCGCTGTCCTCGCGCTACGGCTTCCATCGCGACGAGTTGTACTTCGTGGTGGCCGGCCGCCATCTCGCCTGGGGCTACGTCGATCAGCCGCCGCTCACCCCGTTACTGGCCCGCGCCTCCGGTGAGCTGTTCGGGGACCAGCCGCAGGACTTGCGGATATTCGCCGCCCTCGCGTGCGCCGCGACCGTGCTTGTCGTCGCAGCCATAGCACGCGAGTTCGGTACCGGGCGGGCCGGTCAGGTGCTCGCGGCGGCCTGCGCGGCCGGCTCCGGGATCGTGCTCGGCGTGGGCCACCTGTGGTCCACCGCGACGCTGGACATCGTCGCCTGGTTGCTGGTCGCGTGGGCCCTGCTGCGCCTGTTGCGCACCGGCGACGACCGCTGGTGGCTCGCGGTGGGCGCGGCGGTCGGCGGCGCGATGCTCAACAAGTACCTGGTCGGCTATCTCGTCGTCGCGCTGCTCGTCGGCCTGCTCGCGGTCGGCCCCCGGGACCTCCTGCGCGGCGGCCGGCTCTACGCCGGGGTCGCGATCGCGGCACTGCTGAGCGCGCCCGGGCTGCTGTGGCAGGCCACCCACGGCTGGCCGCAGTTCACCGTCGCCGGCGGGATCAGCACGGACGACGGCACGACCAACCGGATCATGTTCGTCCCGCTGCAAATCGCCTACCTGTCACCACTGTTCGTACCCATCTGGGTGGCCGGCGGGCGGCGCCTGTGGCGCTCGCCCGAGCTGGCCTGGGCGCGCTCGATAGTGCCGGGATACGCGGTGTTGTGCGTGCTGGTAATCGCCTCCGGCGGCAAGCCGTACTACGCGTTGCCGCTGCTGCTTGTGCTGGTGGCGGCGGGCTGCGAGCCGATCGTGCAGACGATCGCGAGTCGGCCCGCCCGGCGGGTGCAAATGGGTTCGACGCTCGTGGTGGCCACGCTGATCAGCGCGCTGCTGGCGTTGCCGCTGCTGCCGGCCGGCTCGGTGAACGCGGTGATCGACATCAATCCCGAACAGGGCGAGCAGATCGGCTGGCCGGAACTGGCCGACGCGGCGGCGGTGGCCTGGGCCCGGATCCCGCCCGAACAGCGGGCCCGGGCCGTGCTGTTCGCGGGCAACTACGGCGAGGCGGGCGCACTGGACCGGTACGGCCGGCCGCGCGGGCTGCCCAAGCCCTACTCGGGGCACATGTCCTTCGCCGACTGGGGCCCGCCGCCGGATCGCGCGAACGGCCCGATCGTGGTGGTCCGCGAGGGCGAAGTCACCGCGCGCTTCCAGGGCTTCGTCGACTGTCACCTGGTCACCCGGGTTGACAACGGCAAGGGCGTGGACAACGAGGAACAGCACGCGGTCGTCGAACTGTGCGCGGGCACCTCGAAGCCGTGGTCCCGGCTGTGGCCGGACCTGCGGCACTTCTACTGACCGGCGGATGCACCGCAAGGGCCCGCCCGTTCGCGATACCCGGCACGGCGACGCGGCATCGAGGAGAGTCATGGCGCAGGCGAGTCCACCCGGCTACCGCACCGGCGGCGAGGGGCGGCCGGGATCGATGACCGGTTCGGCGTACCGGGAGATCCGCCGCCGAGTGTTGCACCTGGAGCTGACCCCGGGCGCCCGGTTCACCGAGAAGGCGGTGGCCGAGGAGTTGGGCATGAGCAAGACGCCGGTACACGAGGCACTCGCGCTGCTCGCCGAGGACGGCTTCGTCGAGGTGATCCCGCGCAGCGGCTACCGCGTCTCCCGGGTCACCCTGCGCTCCGCCCGCGAACTGTTCGATCTGCACCGGGTACTGGCCCGGGATGCCTCGGCGGCGGTGGCCCGGCGGGCGGACCGGGTCGGCCCGGTGCTGGCCCGCGAGGGCGCGTGGGTGCGCATCCCGGTCCCGGTGGCCGGCCCCGACGCGTGGCTGGACCGGTACACCCGACTACATCTGGTCATCGCCGACCTGGCCGGCAATCGACACCTGCGCCGGGCCCTCGGCGGCACGCTGCACGCCCACCACCGCCTGCTGCGCCTGTGCGTCGCCCCGGACGGGCCGCACCTGCGCACGATCGCCGGCGACGACACCCCTTTACTCGACGCCCTTGCCGCGCACGACCCGCAGGCGGCCGGCCACGCGGCACACACCCGCCTCACCGGGTGCCGCGACCGGGTACTCGACATCCTCCTGTCCCACGAGGCCCTCCTGGACGTGAACCTGACCGGCCACCCGGCCGGGGGCTGACGGCCCGGCCCGGGCGGGACGTCGAGCTCACCGGCCCATCGCCCCGAGGGCGAGCGCCGCGCCGCCGGGGCGGCCGTTGCCCGGCCGGGGGTGCAGGCGGCCCAGGTCCAGGTCCAGCAGTTCGTTCTCGATCGGGAGATCGGCGGGCCGGCCGGCGGTGTCCGGCCGGCCCAGGTACGCGCGGGCCGCCGGCGTCAGGGCCGCCGACAGCGCCGCGCCCAGGGCCCGGATGTCGGCCTCGACGGCGGTCGCCGCGGCCTCGGGGTCGGCCGCCGCCAGCGCGGCCGGCAACGCCCCGGGGTCGGCGACCGGCCGACACGGGCGGCCGAGCGCGGCGGCCAGGCGCAGGTGCCGCAGTTGGTGGCGCAGTACGTACTCCTCCACCTCGGCCGCCCGCGAATTGCCCGCCCGCTCGGCGAGCACCGCACCCCACCCGAGCCGCACGATCGCCGCCGGCGGCACCCCCGCCCCCGGCTCGCCCACCGCGCGCCACCACGCGGCCGCCGCCGCGTCCAACCCGCGCGCGTCCGCCGCACCCCGCCACCCCAGCGCGGCCAGGCGGGCCGGCAACGGCTCGACGGACAGCCGCAGTTCGACCACCTCGCGGATGTCGCGCAGGGTCACCGGCATGACCAGGTAGCCCGAGTGCGGCGCGACCGCGACCAGGCTCTCGTGGGTGAGCAGATTCAGCGCCTCGCGCACCGGCGTCTTGCCCAGGTCCAGCGCGGCGGCCAGATCGCCCTCGTTGAAGACCGTGCCCGGCGGCATCTCCAGGCGCAGGATGCGCCCTCGGATCAGTTCCCGGGCAAGGACGGTCCGGCTCTTCGGGCGCGCTGTCGGGCTCGGCGTCATGTCCGGATTCTGCCCCGGCTCCGATGGTGCGCGGTTCGGCCCGGGGAACCGGCGCAGACCGGCAAGTCGGCCCGGCGACCGCTCGGCCCGACGCGCGACCCGCGCATCGACCCCGACCTGGGCGGGACCATGCTCGACCGGTGGGCCTAATATCTCAGAGAGCCGAGTCGGCGACAACGAGCCGAAGGCCCGTCGCCGCCGGATGGGGCCCACCACGTGGGGCCTTTGCCGGCGCCGGGGCCGGCTCCTGCGATGATCCTCGCGACGAGGAAGGTGGTTTCGGATGACCCGCGCGGCCCGCACGCCGACCCACGCCCGGGCCCACGCCGGTCCGCTCCTCGATCCGCCTCGTCCACCGCGCAACCGGGCCTACCATCGGAACCGTGTCGAAGGCTCCACCGACCGCATCCGCGAGCCGCACCCGCACGCCACCCCCTCGGGACGAACGACCTTGGACATCGACATATGACCGCGTCGCAACACACCCGATCCGTATCCCCCGTCACGCTCCTGAACGAATGGCACGAGCGCACCGACGGGGCCGCCCTGCACGAGGCCCTGTTCCTGGCCCCGGCCGTCGACCTGCCCTTCCTGGAGCGGGTGGCCGTACCCCTGGCCCGCGACCTCTCCGCCCGCGTGGCGATCCTCGGGGACGCCGCACAGGAGGCGCACGACCCGAGCGAGGTGCGCGGCGCCGGCCGGGACTACCTCTACGCGCCCACCGTGTGTCCGAACGGCCTGCGCGCCAAGCTGGTCGTGTTGCTCGGGGAGCACGCGTGTCGGATCGCGATCGGCGGCGGCAACCCCGCGCTGCCCGGGTGGGAGGACGCGGACCGGCTGTGGACCGTGGTCGAGACCGAGGACGACACGTCCAACGCCCTGCTCGCCGACGTCGCGGACTGGCTGGACAAGCTGCCGGACCTGGCGGCGGTGGCGATGGCGCCGTGGGCCGGCGAGTACCTGCGCGAGATCGCCGGGCTGCTGACCGAGCGGCACATCATGGCCGAGGAGACCCCGGGGCCCGAGGCCCGACTGCTCGACAACCTGGACCGCCCGCTGCTGGCCCAGGTACCGGCCGGTCCGGTGGACGAGTTGCACCTGTACGCACCGACCGTGGACCCGACCGGCGAGACGCTCCGCGCCCTGATCGCGCACCTGTCCCCGGCACGGGTACGGCTCGGCCTGCACGAGAACTGGGCCGGCTACGACAGCGCGCTCCTGCGCTCGGTGCTCGGCGGTCGCCCGGCCGAGGTGCTGGTGCTGCCCGAACAGCGGCTGGTACACGGCCGGTTCGCCCAGTGGCGGATCGGCGAACACTGGTACGCGCTGACCGGCGGCGCCGAGCTGACCCCGGCCGGCTTCGCGAGTGCGGGCGGCGCGCTCGACCTCGCGGTCCGCACGGCCGGCGGCCCGGTCCAGTTGCTCGCCGAGGGCCGGACCACCACGCCCGCCGGGCTGGACGCGCTGCGCGGTGTGGCGGCCGGCGCCGAACTCGTGCTGCTCGGCGCCCGGGCGGACGGCACGGGCCTGCACGTGGTCCTGGCCGGCCCCGAGCGCGAACCGGTCACGGTGAGCACCTCGGGCGACGGATCACCGGGCTCGTGGCGGGAGTTGGGCACGATCCCGAGCGGTACGACGAACGCGACCTTCCCACCGGCGGCCGGCCAGGGCCCGGCGGTCCGAGCAAGCGTCACGCGGGCCGACGGCACGGTGGTGCACTCGACGGCGGCCTTCGCGTACAGCCCGGCGGCGGCGTCCAGACGCAGCGACCGGCGGACGACGGCTGCCCCGACACCCGCGCCCGCGACGCCAGCAGCCGTACCGCCCGCCGCCGCACCCCGCCCGGCACCCACGCCGGTCACGACGCCGAAGCCTGCCCCTAGGCCCACTGCGGCCCCCGCACCCACACCACCCCCGCCGCCGCTGTACGTCCCCGACCCGATCCCCTCCCCCACCCCCACCGCCGTCGCCTCGCTCGCCGAGGACAGCCCCTACGCCGACGCGATCGAGGAGTTCGCCGCGCACGGCTGGGTGGCCGGGATCGAGGACGGGATCTGGCGGATCACCGGCTCGTTCGGCAACCCGGTCCCGATCGCGGCGGTGGCCGCGACCCGCCTCGCCCAGTACGGCGAGCCGGTGCTGATCCAGGCCGGGAACGAGCGCCGCTGGGCGTTCATGGCCTGGCACGCGCCGGACCTGACGCTGCTGAACTGGCCGGCCCGGAACTGGCGCAGCTACCAGATACGTCCGCCGGCCGACCCCGAGTCCCGCTTCCGCGGCGGCGACCTGGCGAGCGTCCCGGGCCGGGTGGGCCCGCTCAACCGCCAGATCGGCGACCCGCCGCCGGCCCTGCTGCGGGTACTCGACGAGGTGGGCATCGGCTTCGCCGAACTGGTCAAGACCCTCCAGGAGATCGGCGGCTGAGCGCAGCGGCCGACCCGACCACCGTGCTCGGGTCGGCCGCGGCCGTCGGATCCCGAACGAACGATCGTTACAATTCGGATGCCGACACATACCCATCCGCGGAATCAGGAGCCGGATCCTATGGCGGAGCCACTCGCGGCGGATCTGCGCGTCGACGGTCACACCGACTGGCGCGACTACGAACCGCTGCTGCTGCCGCCGATCCTGGCCGCGTCCCTCGCCGCGTTCGACGAGCACGGCTACCACGGCACGACGGTCCGCGACATCGCCCGACGCGTAGGCGTAACCGTCCCGGCCCTCTACTACCACTACCAGAACAAGCAGGCGCTCCTGGTCGAACTCCTCATCGGCTCGATGAACGCCGCCCTGGGCCGCTGCCGAGGCGCCCTCGCCGAAGCCGACGACACCCCCACCGCGCGCTTCGCCGCACTGGTCGAATGCATCGTCCTGTACATGGCCAACCGCGCCCCGCTGGCTTTCCTGGACACCGAAATGCGCAGCCTGGAACCGGAGAACCGGGCCCGCTACGTGGCCATGCGCGACGAACTCGAAGCCCTGATGCACGATGCCGTCCGAGACGGCGTGAAACTGGGCGAGTTCACCACCCCATACCCGGTGGACGCCGGCCGAGCAGTCCTGACCTGCTGCCAGGCGGTAGCCAACTGGTACCGCCCCACAGGCCCGTTGACCCCGCGACAAATCGCCATGCGCTACGTAAAAATCTCCCTGGCAACGGTGGGCCACAACCCGGCCGAGGGGTAACCCCACGGCGGCTGAACCAAACCTCAGCCCGGCCGGCGTTTGAGGCGAACAGCCCGGCCGGCGTTTGAGGCCGAGCCCGGCCGGCGAATGAGGCCTACTTCGGCGCCATCCTGATCGCGCCGTCGAGCCGAATCACCTCACCGTTGAGCATCTGGTTCTCCACGATGTGCGCCACCAACGCCGCATACTCCGCCGGCCGCCCCAACCGACTCGGATGAGGAACCTGCGCTCCCAGCGAGGCACGCGCGGCCTCCGGCAACGACCCCAGCAGCGGCGTCTCGAACAACCCGGGCGCGATCGTCATCACCCGCACCGCCATCCCGGCCAGGTCCCGCGCGACCGGCAGCGTCATCGCCGCGATCCCGCCCTTGGACGCGCTGTACGCCGCCTGCCCGATCTGCCCGTCGAACGCCGCCACGGAGGCGGTGTTCACGATCACGCCGCGTTCCCCGTCCACCGGCTCGTGCCCGACCATCCGCTCCGCGGCCAGCCGCAACACGTTGAACGTGCCGATCAGGTTGATGTTGACCACGCGCGTGAACACGTCCAGCGGAAAGACGCCCTTGCGCCCCACCGTGCGCGCCGCGTTTGCGACACCCGCGCAGTTCACCGTGATCGCCAGCGTCCCGTTCGCGTCCGCCGCGTCCACCGCCGCCCGGACCTCGTCCTCGCGGGTGACGTCACCGGCCACGAACACGGCCCGCTCGCCCAGCCGTTCGGCCACCTCCTTGCCGGCTGACGAGGGCAGGTCGAAGAGCACGACCGAGGCGCCCTTCGCTACGAGCAGTTCGGCGGTGGCCAGGCCCAGGCCCGACGCCCCGCCCGTGACCAGGGCGGTGGTGCCGTCGATGCGCATCTACATCTCTCCGTACTGAATCGATCCGAGTCGGAACCAGAAAGGAACCACAAAGAACTCAAAGGCGTTCGATGATCATCGCATTGGCCATCCCGCCGCCCTCGCACATCGTCTGCAACCCGTACCGCCCACCGGTGGACTCCAGCACGCCGAGCAGCGTGCTCAACAACCGCCCGCCCGATGCCCCCAACGGGTGCCCGATCGCGATCGCCCCACCCCGCCGGTTCACCTTCTCCGGGTCCGCGCCCAGCTCCGCCGCCCAGGCCAACGGCACCGGCGCGAATGCCTCGTTGACCTCGAACGCGTCGATGTCGTCGATCGTCAGCCCGCCCCGCTCGAGCACCTTGCGGGTGGCCGGGATGATCCCGGTCAGCATCAGCAGCGGGTCGTCGCCGGTGACCGCGAACGCGTGGAACCGGGCCCGCGGGGTCAGCCCGAGCGCGTTCGCCCGCTCCTCGCTCATGATCAGCGCGGCGGACGCGCCATCGGTGAGCGGCGACGAGTTGCCCGGCGTGATCCGCCAGTCGATCTCCGGGAAGCGCGCGCCCATGCCCTCGTCGACGAACGCGGGCTTGAGCCCGGCCAGTCCCTCCTCCGAGGTGGTCGGCCGTACCGTCTCGTCCACCCGGTGTTCGCCGCCCTCCACCACGATCGGCACGATCTCCCGATCGAAGGCGCCCGCCGCCGCGGCCGCCGCGGCGAGTCGGTGCGAGCGGGCGGAGAACCGGTCGAGCGTCTCCCGGTCCAGGTGCCACCGGGCCGCGATCAACTCGGCCGAATAGCCCTGCGGGATCAACCCCTCGGGGTAACGCTTGCCCAGGAGTTCGCCGAACGGGTTCCCGCCCCTCGACGCGAAGCCCATCGGCACCCGGCTCATCGACTCGACGCCGGCCGAGATCACGATGTCGTACGCGCCGGCGATCACCCCCTGCGCGGCGAAGTGCGTGGCCTGCTGGCTGGATCCGCACTGCCGGTCCACCGTCGTCGCCGGCACGCTCTCCGGGAATCCGGCGGCCAGTACCGCGTTGCGCGCGATGTTGAGCGACTGGTCGCCGGCCTGCCCCACGCAACCCGCGATCACGTCCTCGACCAGGGCCGGATCCAGCCCGTTGCGCTCGACCAGGGCGCGCAGCGTGTGGGCGAGCAGGTCGACCGGGTGGGTGGCGGACAGCGCGCCGCCCGGCTTGCCCTTGCCGGAGGCGGTGCGTACGGCGTCCACGACGACGGCTGTGGTCATTGGGTTTCGTCTCCTTCGAGTGCCGCGAAGGCCGGCGGAACCGGCACACCGCGCCCACCGCGCCCCCGCCCCGCGACTTCCGGGACCGTCCCACCGGCAGGGCTCCGGCAAGGTTACTGAACGTTCGCTAAAGACATTCGACCCTCCGGGCCCATCGGTGTCAAGCATCGACGGCGCCGCGCACTCGGGTGCATGTTCGTCCCCGGACGGAGCACTTCGCCACACATGGCGCGGGTGCGTGGCGTTCGTCGGGCTAGGCTGACACCCGTGACCAGCGCACCAGTACGCGAACCGCGCCAGCATCGCAGTCGGGCCACGCGCCTCAAACTCCTGGACACCGCGGTCGAAGTGCTCGCCGAGGTGGGGTGGGTCGCCGGCACCGTGACCGTGGTGGCCGAACGCGCGGGCGTGTCCCGAGGTGCCGTGCAGCACCATTTCCCCACCCGCGAGGACCTGTTCACGGCCGCGATCGACCACATGGCCGGGGAACTGTTCGCCCGCACCCGGTTGGACAGCGCCCGGATCCCGCCCGGCCCCGAGCACACCGAGGCGGTGGTCGACGCGCTGGTGACGATGTTCCACAGCAAGCTCTACCGCGCCGCGCTCAGCCTGTGGTTGGCCGCCGTGGAGGACGACACACTGCGCGCCGAGGTCGATCCGGTGGATCACCGGATCAAGGCCGCGCTGTACGACATGGCGGTGGACCTGTTCGACGCCGACGTCGACCTGCCCGGGGTGCCGGGGGCGATGGCCGCGACCCTGGACATGGCCCGCGGGCTGGGCATCAGCGATCTGCTCGCCGAGGACGTGACCCGCCGGCGGGCGATCATCCGCCAGTGGGCGGCTTTTCTGGACACCGTCCTGGCCGGCAACGGCGCGCGGTGACGCGGGTCGCGCGCCGTCATTTCACGCTTCCATGACCAATCCTTGGTAGTAACCCGGTGAAATCCTGGACGTAGCAACACCCGCGAGCCGTAACTTCTCGGCGTGGACTGGAATCGACGGACCTGCGCTCGGCGCGGACATGAGACGTACGCCCCCGACGAACCCGCGTTGCGTGACCGGCTGCACGCGACCACGCCGGTCGGCGAGGCGTGGCGCTGCCTCCGCTGCGGCGACTATGTGCTCGGCGAGGTCAAGGGCCGCGGCCCGGCCGGCGACGCACCGACGGTAATGCGCGGTCGCGCGTTGCGCGACGTATTGATCCTGCGCTTCCTGTCCATCGAGCGGGCCGCGCGCGGCGTGCTGATCCTGCTGGTCGCATACGCGGTCTGGCGGTTCAGCAACTCGCAGGACTCGATGCGGCGGTTGTTCGAGGACGACCTGTCCGCGTTCAAGCCGGCGGCCGACCACTTCCACTACGACCTCGAACACTCGCCGATCGTGGACTCGATCCGCAAGACGTTCGACTACAAGCGCTCGACGCTGATCTGGGTCGCGATCGGGATGGTCGCCTACGCGATCATCGAGATCGTCGAGGCGGTCGGGTTGTGGCTGCTCAAGCGCTGGGCGGAATACCTGACGGTGGTCGCCACCGCGGCGTTCCTGCCGCTCGAGGGCTACGAAATGCGCGAGCACGTGAGCCCGTTCAAGGTGGTCACGCTCGCCCTGAACATCCTCGCGGTGGTCTACATCATCGTCGCCAAGCGCCTGTTCGGCGTCCGCGGCGGCGCGGAGGCATTCGAGCGCGAACGCCACAGCGAATCCCTGCTCGAAATCGACGAGGCCATCCACGCCGGCCCCCCACGCCAGCCCTGGGAGGAGCAGGTCCACGCCCCGCGGCCCCCGCACGCCCGCACCCCCTGACCCCCCACGCCACTCCGGGCGCCTCGCCGAACCGTCGGCCGAGGCGCCCGTTGCCTTTCCCGATCCGGGGCGGGCCCAGGGCGTGTCTCCAAGCCCCGACGAGCAACCCGACGCGCCCTACGGGACCAGCACCACTCGGCCGCGGAGTCCGCCCGCCTCCGCTCGGGCGAAGGCCCGGCCGGCGGCGGACAACGGGTGTGTTTCGGCGACTCGTAGGGTCAGCTCGCCCGTTGCGGCCAGTTCGGCGAGTTCGGCCAGTTGGGGGCCGTTCGCGCGGACCCAGACGTGTTGTACCCGGATGCCGCGCAGGCCGGGGGGCGCCGCGCCGGCGTTGACCGCCACGAAGTCGCCGCCGCCGCGGACCGCGTCCAGGGCGTCGGGGCCGAGCATCGCCGTGTCGAAGGCGGCATCCGCGCCGCCCGGGATCTCCTCGCGGATCCGGTCCGCCAGATCCGCGCCACGCGGTACGAACCACCGCGCGCCCAGGTCGCGAAGCAGCGCCTCGTCCGCTTCACCCGCGACGGCGGCCACCCGGACCCCCGCTGCCGCCGCGAGTTCGACCGCGTACGCCCCGACCGCCCCCGCCGCCCCGGTCACCACCAGCGTCGACCCCGCCGACAACCCCACCAGGTCCAGCCCCTGACGTGCCGTCAGCGCGTTCAGCGGGATCGTCGCCGCCGCGACCGGGTCCAGGCCGGCCGGCCGCGGCGCCACCGCGTCCGCGTCCAGGACCACGAACTCGGCCAGCGCACCGGTGCGTACGTCCAACCGGTCGCGCAGCCCGAGCACCGCGTCGCCGACCGCGAACCCGACGACCCCCGCGCCGACCCCGGCCACCTCGCCCGCGACGTCCCACCCCAGGCCGAACACCTCGCGGGCGCCCACCAGTCCGAACCGCACCGGCCCACCGCCGGCCACCAGCAGATCCACCGGATTCACCGTCGCCGCCGCGACCCGGATCCGCAGTTGCCCCGGCCCCGGCTCGCGGTCGGCCGCGGTCACCACCTCGATCACCGACGACCCCGCTCGGGCGATCACCGCACGCATGACACCACTCCCACACTTTCGTATCCGCAGGCCGGCGCTCCGGCCCCTCGACCGCCAACCTACGAAGAGTTACTCTCTCTTGGTAAGTACGTACCCCGGAGTGTGTATCGGACCCGAAGGAGAGCCATGGCAACTCGCACCGCGGCCGAACGCCGTACCCAGGCCCGCACCGCGTTCGACGCGTACATGGCCGACTGCCCGGCCCGCCGGCTGCTCGACGGCCTGAGCGACAAATGGGTCAGCCTGCTCGTCAACGCGCTGGCCGACGGTCCGCAGCGCTACAGCGACCTGTCCCGCCGGGTCGCCGGGGTGAGCCAGAAGATGCTCACCCAGACCCTGCGCACCCTCGAACGCGACGGCCTGGTCACCCGCACGGTCACCCCGTCCGTCCCGGTCCGCGTCGACTACGCGCTGACCCCGCTGGGGGAAAGCCTGTTGCCGCTGATGCGCGCCATCAAGTCCTGGGCCGAGGAGCACATCCCCGAGGTGGACCGAGCGCGCGAGCGCTACGACGACGCCCGCCGCGAACCCGCCGCTGGCTGAACCGAACCGTCTTTGCGGATTCACCACTTCGTCGCCACGGCCCGGGACAGGTGCTGACACCGCAGGGCCGCCAGATGATCGCCGACTGTTCATATTCCGTCCCGCCCCGGGTATTTCCGGCTCCTTATCGTGATCTTGACCGGTGGAAATGACACCGGCCAACTTTCCGAGGAGCAGTGTTTCGTGTCGCCTGGCCGGGAGACCCCCGAATGCGAACGGCGGATCGACCTGCTGATGGCGGAGAGCGCGCCGCTGCGCAGATACGTGAGCGGGATCCTGGGCACGGATCTGCACACCGTCGAAGACGTGGTCCAGGAAACCCTGTTGCGGGCCTGGGAAGCGGCGGATCGGCTCGACTGGGACGGCCGGCCGATCCGGATGTGGTTGTTCCGGGTGGCCCGCAACCTGGCCGTGGACGCCCGACGGCGCAACCGCTCACTGCCGGTGGGCATCGATCCGAGCGAGTTCGTCGGCCTGCCGACGGTGCCCGATCCGGCGGCCACGGTGGTGGATCGTTGTGTACTGGTGGGCGCGTTGCGCGCGCTCGCCCCGCCGCACCGCGAGGCACTCGCCCAGGTGCATCTGCTCGACCGCAGCGGCGCGGACGTCGCGCGCGCCCTGGGAATACCGCGCGGGACGGTCAAGTCCCGTACCTACCACGGGATCGCGGCGATCCGGCGCGAGCCGGCCGCGATCGAGGAGAACGGATGACCGGCTCCGAGGACCTCGCCATGCGGGTCGCCGGACACGATGTGATGACCCTGCTCGGCTATACGGGGATCCTGATCCTCGTCTTCGCCCTGGCGCACTGGGCCGCGATGCGGCGTGGCGGTTGGCGGTTCGTCCGTCGTCGGTTGCGACGTGAACTGGCCTTGACGGTGGCTGCGTTCGCCGAGCCGGTGGCGGCGTTCGCGCGGTTTCGGCGACGCCGCCGGTTGCTGGTCCGGGCCTTGCGCGAGCCGAGCACCTGGACCGACGCCGAGCAGGCCGCGCTGCTCGCGGCGCAGGTGTCGGCGAGCGCGCGGCCGTACGGCGTGCTCGTCGAGCGGGACGTGGTGGGCGTGTTGGTCGGCTGCGGCCCGGATCTGCCCACCCCGGCCGAGCCCTGGGCCGTGGACGAGGCGGATCCGCGGTTGTGGTGGATCGCCCGGGCCGATCTGGAGCCCGGTTCGGGGCCGGCACCGCTCCTGGTGGCGATCGGCACGAAGCACGAAGCGGTCGTATTTCTCGACCTGTTGACCGGTCCGCGAGTGCTGGCGGTGTCCGGCGAGCGGCGTGGCGCGCGGGCCACGGTGCAGGCGTTGGCCGCCCAACTCGACGCCAGGTTGCCGGCCGGCGCGGTCACCGTCGCGGCGGGCGTGCATCCGCGCTATGCCGGTCCGCCGGCGGGCGAGGCATTCGCGCGGGCCGGCACCGCCGCCGCGACCCGCCGCTACCCGCAGGTCGTGGCCTGTGCGGACACCCCCGAAGTCCCGGCCGCCTCCCCCGTGTCGGTGCTGACGCTCGGTCAACCACGGGGCCATGCCCGGCTCTTGGCGGTGTCGCCGACCGGTGCGCTGCTCGTGCACGGCACGCCGCTGCGCGTGGACGCCCGCCCCCTCCCGCGCGCGGTCGCCGCGACGGTCTGGCAACTCCCGCCCTGGCCCACCGAGGACGCGCAACTGCCGACGCAGGCCCCGGCCGCCGCGGACCCGGACCTCGACCCGGCCCCGACCCGGCCCACCGCCGCGGCAGCACCGACGCCGGCCCCGGTCCCGGTCCCGGTCCCGGTCCCGCACGACGACCTCACCGAGCCCGCCGACACCGACAAGCCGAGCGGCATCTCCATCGACGCGTAACCCACCACGCCACAACGCCGGACGAGCCGCCCCACGGCCCGCCCGGCGTTTGCCGAACTCCCGCCCGGGGCCGCCCGGTTGGCCCCCGGCTCGGCGCGCCCCACCGTCCCCCACCCCCAGGAGCACGACAACGTGAGACTCACCGTCACCACCGTGGACGCCGAGGACGGCCTACGCCGGGACCACCTCGTGGACCTCCCGCCCGGGAGCACCGTGGCCGACCTCGCGACCGCCGTGCGCCGCCCGGTCGCGCCCGGCACCGGCCCCGAAGCCGCGCCGGTCGCCGAGTTGACCGCGTTCCTGGACGGCGAGGCGCCCGCGACCGGGCAGACCCTGTACGCCGGTGCCACCCCGCTCGACCCGCAGGCCCCGCTGACCGTGTCCGGGATTCGCGAGGCCACCGTGCTCGGCCTGGGCGCGCCGCCCGCCGAACCGGATCTGGTCCGCGCCCCCCGACACCCGTTCGACCCGCAGACCCTGGTCCAGGTACACGCCGTGTCCGGCCCGTACACCGGCCGGGTCTGGCCGCTGGGCCCGGGCAGTCACGAGATCGGCGCCGACCCGGGCTGCGCGATCCGACTGCCGGTGTCCGGTGTACCGGCCCGCGGCCTGTGGGTGACGGTCAACCCCGACGGCTCGGCCTACTGGCACCGCACCGTCCCCGACGACGGCACGGTGCACGGCCGTGAGGTCGCCCCGCCGCCCACCGACGCGATCACCGCCGCCGCGGCCCTCCCACGCAAGCACGAGGAGCGGGTTCTCGAGGACGAGCGCGAGGCGGACCGCAGGGTCGAACGGGAAAGCGCGAAGATCACCAGAAACGCCAGAAACGCCAGGAACGCCGGAAGCACCGAGAACGCTCCACCGCAGCAACCGGTTTTGCGCACTCCCGCACCCCCCGGCACCGCGTGGCCGCACGACGCCGACCTCGTCGTGGGCCCCCTGCTGCTCCGCCTGTCGCACCCCGTCGAGCCCGACGCCGACGTCACTCCCTCCGAGGACGGCATCGGCCTGGACTACAACCGCCCGCCGCGGATCGCCCCGCATCTGGACGCGGAGAAGATGCGGCTGCCCTCGCCGCCGGTCGAGCCGTCCCGGTTGCCGTTCCCGCTCCTGGTGATGATCGCCCCGCTGGTGATGGGCCTGGCGATGGTCGGCTTCTTCAAGTCGTACTTCTATCTGATCTTCTGCATCATGAGCCCGTTCATGGCCATCGCGAACTGGATCTCCGGCCGTCGCGGCAATCGGGTCAAGCACATGCTCGACGGCGTCCAGTACCGCCGCCGGTTGCGCGTCCTGCACGCCGACATTCGCACCGCGGTCCGCCGCGAGCGCATCGTCCGCGCCCGGGTCGGCCCCGACCCGGCCGCCGTCGCGCTGATCGCCACCGGCCCGGGCGCCCGGTTGTGGGAACGCCGCCGGCGCGACCCGGACCACCTGGTGTTGCGGATCGGCACGGTGGACCAGCCGTCGGTCAAGGAGGTCGAGGACCCGGCCCGGGACGAGCACCACCGCACCGCGCGCTGGACCCTGCCGGACACCCCGATCGGCATCGAGATCGCCGATCACGGCGTGCTCGGCGTGGCCGGTCCGCCCGAGCCGATCCAGGCCCTGGCCCGCTGGCTGGTGCTCCAGTCCGCCGTCCTGCACAGCCCGCGTGATCTGCGCGTCGTGGTGCTGACCCGACCCGACCGGGTGGCCGACTGGGCCTGGGTGCGCTGGTTGCCGCATCTGCGCCCGCAGTCCCGCTCGGCCGCGCCGGTCGCACTGCTCGGCACCGACCCCGAGTCCACCGCCAACCGCATCTCCGAACTGGTCGCGCAGATCCAGAGCCGGCAGCGCAGCCTGGGCTCGTCGATGGGCCAGGCCATGTTCAGCGGCCCGGACATCCTGGTGATCGCCGACGGCGCCCGGCAGTTGCGCGAGGTGCCCGGGATGATCCAGGTGCTCACCGACGGCCCGGCCACCCGGGTGTTCAGCATATGTCTGGACGAACGCGAGCGGCTCCTGCCCGAGGAGTGCACCGCCGTCGTACTTGCCGCCGGCCGCCATCTGACGGTGCGCCAGACCGGCCTGCCCGACGTCACCGACGTACGTGCCGACCATGTGGACGCGCCCTGGTGCGAACAGGTGGCCCGCGCCCTGGCCCCGCTGCGCGACGTCAGCCCCGAACACGACAGCGGCCTGCCGCAGACCGTCAAGCTGCTCGGCCTGCTCGACGCCGAACCGCCGAAGGCCGAGCAGTTCCTGGCCCGTTGGGCCCGCCGCCCGGCCTCGACCAGCTTCACCCTGGGCACCGGGTACGACGGCCCGCTGCGCATCGACCTGGTCCGCGACGGTCCGCACGGCCTGATCGCGGGCACCACCGGGTCCGGCAAGTCCGAACTGCTGCAGAGCTTCGTCGCGGCGCTCGCGGTGGCCAACCGCCCGGACGAGCTGACCTTCGTACTGGTCGACTACAAGGGCGGCAGCGCGTTCAGCGAGTGCGCCGAACTCCCGCACACCCTCGGCATGGTCACCGACCTGGACGAACACCTCGCCACCCGGGCGCTCGACTCGCTCGGCGCGGAACTGCGGCGCCGCGAACACCTGTTGGCCGGGGTCGGGGCCAAGGACCACCCCGAATACCGGGGCAAGCGGGCCGCCGATCCGAGCCTTGCCCCGCTGCCCCGACTGATCCTGGTGATCGACGAGTTCGCCACCCTGGTCCGCGAAGTCCCGGACTTCGTGGCGGGGTTGATCAACATCGCGCAGCGCGGCCGATCGCTCGGGATCCATCTGGTGCTGGCCACCCAGCGCCCGGCCGGCGTGGTCACCGGCGACATCCGGGCCAACACCAACCTGCGGATCGCCCTGCGGGTGACCGACAGCGGCGAGAGCCAGGACATCATCGACACCGCCGAGGCCGTACACATCTCGGCGAGCACCCCGGGCCGCGCGCTGATCCGTACCGGTCCGAACGCCGCCGTACCGTTCCAGGCCGCCTGGGTCGGCGCCGAACGCCCCATCCCCGGCGGCGTCAAGGCCGGCCCGACCCGCACCGTGCGGGCCACCGAACTGACCCTGACCGGCCTGGGCCGACCCGCGTCGCTCCCGGTGGTCGAGGACGGCCCGGACACCGTGGACGCGCCCAACCCGACCGATCTCAACGCGCTGGTCGACGCGCTGCGCGAGGCGGCCGAGGCGCTCCCGGACTACACCCGCCAACCCAGCCCATGGCTGCCCGCGCTCGCCGAACGGGTGCGACTGGACGACCTGCCACCCGTCGACCGGCCCGACCCGGCCCCGCACGAGACCTCCCCACCGCTGATCCCCTACGCCCTGGAGGACGTCCCGCAGCTCCAGGAGCAGCGGGTGACCACGGTCGACCTGGCCACGTTCGGCCACCTGTACATCATCGGCTCACCGCGCTCGGGCCGCACCCAGGTGTTGCGCACCATCGCCGGTGCCGCGGCGGCGCACACGAGTTCGGCCGATGTACACCTGTACGGGATCGACGCGGGCGGCGGCGGCCTGGCCGCCCTGGAGGCGCTGCCGCACTGTGGCGCGGTGGTCTCGCGGCACGACCCGGAACGCCTCGGCCGGCTGCTCGGCCGCCTGGTCCGCGAGCTGACCGAACGTCAGGAGCGGTGCAGCATGCACAACGCGGCCGGTCTGGTGGAGTTGCGCAGGGTGCTCCCGGCGGCCGAGCGGCCCGCGCACATCATCGTCCTGCTCGACGGCTGGGACGCGCTGGTCGGACTGCTCGACGAGCACGACGGCGGCCGGCTCGTGGACGACGTGATGCGCCTGCTGCGCGAGGGCGCGGCGGCCGGGATCCATCTCGTGGCCACCTCCGAACGAGCGCTGCTCAGCGGCCGGTTGGCCGCGCACAACGACCACAAGCTGCTGCTGCGCCAAGCCGACCGGACCGACTACCAGATGGTCGGCATGCCGCTGCGCAAGGTGCCCGCGGTGATCCCGCCCGGGCGCGGGTGGCATGTACTGTCCCAGACCGAGACGCAGATCGCGCTGCTCGCGGCGGATCCCAGCGGGCAGGAACAGGCCGAGGCGCTGCGCCGGATCGGCGCCGAGGCGGCCCGTCGCGATACCGGGGTGACGCGCGGCCGACAGCCCGTGCGCATCCCGACCCTGCCACGCGTCGTGGAGTTCGCCGCGGCCTACGAGCAGGTGCCGGCCGAACTACGGCGCCCGATGTGGGGATTGCTCGGCATCGGCGGGGACAGCGCGGAGCCGGTCGGGGTGGATTTCGCGGCCAGGTCGGTGTTCTGCGTGATCGGCCCCTCGGGCACCGGGCGCAGCACCACGCTCGCCTCGCTCGCCGTGTCGCTGCTCGCCGGCGGCACATCGCTGGTCGTACTCTCCCCGCGCGAATCGCCGCTGCGCGCCCTGGCGCAACATCCCCAGGCCCGGCTGTTGACCGACGAGGACCCCTCGGCCGAGGAGGTCGAGCGCACCTTGGACGAGTTGTCCGGGCCGCGGGTGGTGGTGGTCGACGACGGCGATCTGCTCGGGATGCCCGCGTGCGACCGGGTGTTGCGGGATCTGGCGATCGCCGGTCGGGACCGCGGCCAGGGGCTGCTGTACGCGGGTTCCTACGACGCCTTCCAGGTGGCGATGGGCAGTTGGCTCAGCGCGGCGCGGCGCGGCAGTCGGCACGGGATCCTGCTCGCGCCGAAGAACATGCAGGAGGGCGACATGGTCGGCATCCGGCTGCCGGCCAGCGTGGTGCGGGCGGCGCCGCCGGCTCCCGGGCGCGGCTGGACGGCGGGTCCGGGCGGGGTGCCGATGCAGGTACAGGTCCCGTTGACGGTGTTGCGTCCGGCCCAGTAGGGGACCGAATCACCGTACGCGGCACACGAGTTCGGGCCGCCTCCCCGGTTGGGGAGGCGGCCCGAACGGCGTTGCGGCGCGGTCAGTTCTTCTTCAGGTTCTTCGCCATCTCGACGTCCATGTCGTGCATCTGGACCCGGATCTTGGCGAACATGTCGGAGAAGATCTGGATGCCGTCGATGGCCGCGGTCAGGCTGGTGTCGAACTTCGCGTACGCGTCGCGCATGGCCGGGCTCGACTCCTTGAAGACCATGCCGTTGTCCAGGAGGCCGTTCACGTCGGTGAGCAGGGTCTTGATCATCGGCGTGATCGTCTCCCGCGCCTTGGTGAGCTTGCCGGCCACCTCGTCGATCCGGGCGAAGTCGAGGGCAATGTCGGCCATGGGTTCCTCCAGGGAAGCTCGGGCCCGCCGCGGGGGTGCGGCGGAACCACATCGGGTGCTGCGGGGGTTCGGGATGTAACCGGCGGAACGTGAAACGGGGTGGGGCTCACTCGAGGCGCGGGTTGTGCCCGCCGCCACCACCGCCGCCGCCGCCCGGGGGAGCGGGCTTCTCCGGCGGTGGGGGCGTGGTGTCCACCCACTCGTGTTTGCCGTCGGTCCGCGTGTAGGTGTGTGTCTTGCCCTCGGAGTCGACCACCTTCTGCGTGCCGCCGCCCTCCTTGTTCAGGTGCGTCTCGGTGGTGGTCACGCTGCCGTCGGCGGCGGTGGACACGGTGGTGTAGTTCAACCGGTCCGAGTCGTAGGTGGTCACCGACGTGTAGGTCTGGCCGTTGGAGGTGACCTTGGTCTCCTCCTTGATCACATTGCCGTTCGCGTCCAGGGTCAGGTGGGTCTCGATCCGGCCGCCGTTGGGCGTGGTGATCACCTGGTCGAGGGGCGGTTTGTCGCCGGGGTCGGTGGCCTTGCAGAACTCCGGGTAGGTGCCGTCCGGGCCGGGCGTGGCGCATTCGGAGAGGTGCTCCTGCTTGTACTTCCAGGCGCTGACCTTGTTGCGCCACTCCTCCAGGCCCATCGTCGCGCCCATCACGCCCATGCCCTCGGTGATCTGCGCGTCGGCGTTGAAGTAGGCGTCGCCGACCTTGCCGAAGCAGTCGCCGAGCTTCTTGAGCAGGTCCTCGGCGCGGGTCATCGGGCCCGCGGACAGCCGGTACAGGCTGCGGAACGCACTGGTCAGCGTCGGGTCGCCGAACACCGCCTGGGCGTCGGTGTAGCCGCCCTTGCCGAGGGTCGCGAAGTCGCTGGACTTGAGCGTCGGCGAGATGCGATCGGCCAGGTCGTACAGATCCTTCTTGGCCTCGCTCAGCGTGCTGTAGTCCAGCGCGAAGTCGACCACGCCCACTCCCGTCGGCCACCGCGGACCCGCCCACCGGACCCGTCGCCGTGACCACGCCGGGGGCGGTCACGCGGTTCATCGACACCTGCCGAGCAAAATCCGGCCCGGCCGGCGCTCGAGGCCACCCGATCCGATGAACCATCCGCCCCGCCCGAGCGTGGTCCGGGCGAAGTCCGGCGAGAACGGCGAGGAGACGACGGGTCATGGGCAATCGCCCCACCGACTGGAACACGATCGGCCTGAGCACCGATCCGACCCCGGGTGACCCCGTCCGGCTACGCGCGCTGGTCGACTCGATGGACAGCCTGGGGCGCGTCGCCCGGGAGATCGACGACGCGCTCAGGTCGGTCCTGGACAAGACCGGCCACGGCGCCTTCGTCGGGCAGACCGCCGACGCGCTGCGCGACAAGATCAGCGGCCCGCTGCGCGAGTTCGTGCAGAGCATCGCGGACGCGTTCGAGAACTCGGCCAAGTCGATGCGTACTTACGTCGACATGATGGAGACCCAGCAGCGGATCGCCGACACCGCGCTGACCAACGGCCGAGGACTGACCGCCGAGGATCCGCACCGCGCCGAATTCGCCTCGACCGCGCGCAACGCGGGTACGGCGCAGCGCACCCAGGCGGAGACCACCGCGAAGGTGGTCAATACCGCGGCGGCCGGGATCAAGCAGCCGGTGAGCAACTGCGACCTGTTCTGGGAGGCGTTCAACTGGCTGGCGATCATCCTGATCCTGCCCGCGCTGCTCCTGGGCGGCCCGCTCGCGCTCCTCGCGATCGGAATCAACCTGGTCCTGTTCGTCAAGACCGCGGTGGACGTCGCGCAGGGCAAGGCCGGGCTGCTCGACCTGTTCCTGGCCGGCCTGGGCATGATCGCGCCCACCACCAAGGGCCTCAATCTGCTCAAACTGTTCAAGGACGGCGCGAAGTTCCTCTGGGGCGGCCTCAAGAAGTTCGGCGAGAACGCGCTCAAGTTCCTCAAGGGCACGTTCAACGCGGGCGCGTTCCGCTCTTTCGCGTTCATCCCGGGGATGAAGGACTTCGCCCGGCTCGCGGGCAACTGGATCAAGGTCGGCGCCCTGTGGGTGGGCGGCGCCGCGCTCAAGTTTCCGTCCTGGGCCGGTGCCACGCTGCGCGCGGGCGGCCTCGCGGTGGTCAACGGCTTCAAGGCGATGCCCGCGCTGTTCCGCGGCCTGCCCGGCCTGGTCAAGGGCTGGGCGGGCAGCGCCTGGAAGTTCACCAAGGCCGAACTCGGCGGCACCAAGTGGCTGCGGCTGATCCTGCCGGTGGACGCGGCCGAGATCAGCCGGTTCGGGCTCAAGCGGGCGTTGCAGATCGGCTTCTACGAGCGCGGCGTGCTCGGCAGGTTCCGCTACGGCGCACCGCTGGCGGCCGCGGGTGGGCGCGGCCTGAGCCACATCCCGCACCCGCCGTCGCTGCACGTGAACGCGCTGACCGACATGCCGATGGCCGATCTGTCCCGGATCCGCATCGGCGAGTGGGCGGGCGCGGGCCCGGGCGGGGTACATCTGGATCACCTGGCGCCGCCGATCAATCTGACCGTGACCTCGCCGGCCGGGTTGCACATCCCCACCTCGTTCGGCGAGGTGATGCACTTCGCGCCGGACGCGGTACGCCGGATGGACGCGCTGTTGGACCTCGGCCAGCGCGAGATGAAGCTGATGCAGATCGGCGACTGGGCCAAGCTGCCGTCGCCGGCCCTGGCCGGCCGGGCGGACCACCTGACCGGGGCCGGCTCGATCGGCCAACTCCTGCCCACCAACGCACCGGCGACCGGGCTGCACGGACTGCCGACCACCACCACGCTGCCGTCCGTCACCCACACCCCGAGCCTGACCTCGCTGTCCGCGCTCGACCTGGTGCAGAACGGGGTCACCCACCGGCCGAACACCCCGTCGTCCCTGCTCACCGGCGGCGGCCCGGGCGGCGGTACCGGCCTGGGGCACCTGACCGGGCCCGCCCCGACCAACCACGGCCTGACCGCGCCGACCCTGCCCACCTCGGGCCTGACCAACCACGGCCTGACCGGCCCGGGCCTGCCCGCCTCCGGGCTCACCAACCACGGCGTCACCGCGCCCGGCCTGCCCGCCGCCGGCTCGACCGCCGCCCCGCATGTGCCGCTCCGGCCGACCGAGTTCGGCGCGCCGTCGAACCTGCACGCGCCGACCCCGGCGGCCCTCGCGGGCGGCCCGGCGCCGACGGCGCTCGTCCCGGACCACGCGGGGAACGCGCTGAACCTGCTGGACCACGGCCGAGGCACGCCGCTGCGGCTGCCCGAGTCGCCGACCAACGCCGGTGCGCTGCCGCCGGTCCCGCCGCCGCACGGCCCGGGTGGCGGCGCCGAGTTGCGCCCCGGCACACAGGCCGGCAACCCGCTCGCGGTCGCGCCGACCCCGCCGCCGGCCGGTGCGGGGCTGGTCGGGCCGGGCAACCGGCTCACCCCGACCCAGATCGAACAGTTGTGGCAGCGGGATTCGAACCGGGTCGCCGCACTGTTCGGCACCGCCGAGGATCCGCTGCGGGCCGGCCGCATCGAGGCGTGGCGCGACCTGGCCTCGGCGCGCAACGAACTGGGCCGGGCGCAGCAGGTGTTGCACGATCTGGAAATCCGCCCGGGCGGGCCGTCCAAGCCGTCCCTGTTCGAGCGGGACGCCAGACTCGCCGTGGACCACGCCTCGACCAAGGTGGAGAACGCGCTCACCCGGCTTGACCAACTCGGCGTGGATCCGGCCCGGATCGACCGAGGGATCGCCCAGATCCAGGCGCAGAGCCTGGTGGAGCGCCCGAGGCTGATCGGCGGCAGCACACACGGCACGAACGGGCTGCCCGGCACGCCGATCACCCCGATCGCACCGGTCGCGCTGGTCGAGCACGTCACCACCGCGCCGATCCCCGACGTCACCGTGCACGCCGCCCCTGGCACCACCGGTCTCGACGGCCTGACCGTCCGCAGCACGCTGACCGATACCGGACACCGGCAGCACGTGGTGTTGCGCGCGGACGGCACGCCGCACCCGACGCTGACCGTGGAGCCGCGCGGCCACCAGGGTTTCGACCTGCGCCACCCCGACGGCAGTACGCACGGGTTCGGTCCGGACGGCCAACTCCTGGAGTCCTACGTCCCGTTGCCCGGCCAGTCGGCCGGCCTGACGGTGCTGACGGAGTATCACGGGAGCGGTTCGCCGACCCACACCCTGCTGGACGCGCACGCCGCGCCGATCGCCGACCGCACCTTCACCCGGCTCGACGACGGCTACCGGATCACCGACCCGGCGACCGGCCGCTCCATCCGCTACGACGGCAACGGGAACATCGTCGAGCAGGGCATCGCGCTCCGCGGCACGGGCGAGCCCCACTTCATCGTCGACCGGGACACCGGCCCCACCCTGACCGACGTACACGGCAACCCGGTCACCGGGGTCGATGTGCACATCGTGCGCGGCGGCTACCGGGTCACCGAACCGGGCAGCGGCCAGACCACCCGCTATCGGGGCACCGGAGCCATCGCCGAACACGGCGTCGCCCTCGGCGGACCCGGCCTACCGCTAGTCGTCGTACACAGCGATGTCCGGCCCCCACTCCTGACCAACACCCACGGCAAGCCGATCACCGACCGCACCCTCACCACCCTCGACCACGGCTACCGGGTCACCGACCCCGCCACCGGGCACTCGATCCGCTACGCCGGCAACGGCGCCGTGGTCGAACACGGGCTCGCGCTGGGCGGGTCCGGCGAGGCGCACTTCGTGGTCACCCGGGACACCGTGCCGACCCTGACCGACGCACACGGCGCCCCGGTCGCCGGTGTCGACGTCACCGCGGTCAACGGCGGCGGCTACCGGGTCACCGAGCCGATCAGTGGCGAGTCCACCCGCTACCGGGGCAACGGCACCATCGCGGAACACGGCATCGCCCTCGGCGGCCCGGGCGAGGGGCACTTCGTCGTGCACCGCGACGGCCGCCCCCCGGTGCTGACCGACGTGCACGGCAAGCCGATCACCGACCGCACCCTCACCACCCTCGACCACGGCTTCCGGGTCACCGACCCGGCCGGCGGCCACTCCCTCCGCTACGCGGGCAACGGCGCCCTGGTCGAGCGCGGCCTGGCGCTGCACGAACTCGGCGAGGCCCGCTTCATCGTCGCCGGCGACACGGGGCACCTCGTCACCGACGTACACGGCGTCCCCGTCGCCGGCGTCGAGGTCACCGTCGTGCACGGCGGCGGCTACCGGATCACCGAGCCGATCACCGGCCACAGCACCCGCTACACCGCCGCCGGCTGGGTGGCCGAACACGGCGTCGCGCTCGGCGGCCCGGGCGAGGCCCGCTTCCTGGTCGGCGAGGGCGCCCACCGCAACCTCACCGACGTGCACGGCAATCCGGTCGGCGACCACACGCTGACCACGGTCGAAAACGGCTTCCGGGTCACCGATCCCGCCTCCGGCCACTCGGTCCGCTACGACACCACCACCGGCACCTTCGAACACGGCACGCTGCTCGGCGGCGCGGGCGAGCCGCACTTCGTCGTCGGCGGCGACGCCGGCCACATCCTCACCGACCTACACGGCACCCCCGTCGCCGGCGTCGAGGTGAGCGCCGTGGCCGGCGGCGGCTACCGGGTCACCGAACCGGTCGGCGGCCACAGCACCCGCTACCTCGCCGACGGCTCGATCGCCGAACACGGCCTCGCCCTCGGCGGCCCCGGCGAGGCCCGCTTCGTGGTCGGCACCGGCGCCGATCGTACGCTCACCGACATCAACGGCATCCGGGTCACCGACCGCGAACTGACCACCGTCGAAAACGGCTTCCGGGTCACCGACCCCGCCTCCGGCCACTCGGTCCGCTACGACGCCGGCACCGGCGCCGTCGAACACGGCACCGTGCTCGGCGGTTCGGCGCGGACCCGGTTCCTGGAGGGCGGCGTGCTCACCGACGTGCACGGCACCCCGATCCCCAACCACACGGTCACCCCGATCCTGGCCGCGGACGGTGCGCACACCGGCCACCGGGTCGAGGTCGTACACCCGAACACCCCGCGCCACGGCGAGTTCCACGAGTACCGCCCGAACGGAACGCTCACCCGCGAAGGGTTCAACGTGCTCGACGACGGTCGGCGCACCCCGCATCAGTACGTCGTCGACCACACCACCCGGACGCCGACCTGGCGGCAGGAGTTCCACCCCGACTCCCCCGGCACCGCGTTCACCCGCAACGGCTTCCAGCACGGCACGGCGGACGTACACGGCGCCGGCAACGGGCGGCTGCAACTCAAGTCGGCCACGCCGGGCAGGGTGGTCGTCTTCGAGCGGCGCCTGCTGCCCGGCGGGCACACCCTCGACGCGTTCCGGCGCACCGACCTCAGCGGCTTCGGCGCGTTCAGCCACCGCACCAAGTGGGTCGA
This sequence comes from Embleya sp. AB8, assembly GCF_049739465.1. Classification (NCBI taxonomy): domain Bacteria; kingdom Bacillati; phylum Actinomycetota; class Actinomycetes; order Kitasatosporales; family Streptomycetaceae; genus Embleya; species Embleya sp. AB8. The sequence goes on along the minus strand of NZ_JBMHHY010000032.1, from coordinate 58,259 downwards.
GTGGGGTGTGGACGGTGCCCCGGTCGGCAGCGGTTCGCGCCGGTTCGACACCTCCGGCTTCGCCTGGACGGACGTCGACGCGCACTTCACCCCGGTGCGCGAATTCCGGGACTCGCTACAGAAGTTCGACGGCCGGGCCGGTCACACGCTGGGCGTCAAGGGCACCGACGGGTGGACCTGGCATCGCTACGACGACACGGGCCACGAGCTGGCCGGCGGTCCGCGTACCCCGCACCGCGACGGCGGTTGGACCGACCGGCACGGGCCCACGGCCGGTGGGCAGGCCGGGGAGTTGGTCCAGAAGCAGTGGGGGCCGATGCACCGGACCGATCACGCCCGGCACTACCTCGAACACCCGCTGGACAACGCCGGTCTCCGGCGGCCGGCCTGGGACGAGCAGTCACCGCAGGGCAAGGAGACCGGCAAGCACGAGGTGCGGCCGGACGGTTCGACGTTCACCACGAACCGGATCTCCGAGCAGCGTCCCCCGCAGTGGGCCCGCAAGTGGCTGAGCGACCACCGGGTCGAACCCACCGGCGCGCACTCCTTCCTCTCCTCGGATACCCGCTACCAGGTGTTCACCTGGCAGAAGTCGGTCCTGGACGCGGACGGCAACCTGGTCCCGCACAGCGGCGGCATCCGTTTCGTCGGCGACGACGGCGGTTTCGTCGACATCCTGGCCGACGGCGGTTTCGCCCGCGCGCAGAGCAAGTTGCACAGCGGTTCGACGCTCAAGGTCGGCGACTCGGTGACACCGCACGCGTCCGCCCCGGCGGGGTCGACCCCGTGGAGCGAGGGCAATGTCATCGGCTACCGCGCGCACACTCCCGACGGCCCGGGCGGGGCGATCTGGCAGGACCGGCGCCCGGTGCTCGGCGCCGACGGCACCACCCGGTGGGAGGTGGTGCGCGAGGGCTTCCCGAACGGCAACGTCCGTGAGTACGCCCACCCCCAGCCCGCGCATCCGGGCCCGAACGGCGAGCTGATCGCCAACCCGAACAGCGCCTGGGTCGAACGCGACGCGCACGGCTACCTCACCGGCCGCCGGGACACCTGGACATCCGGCCAAGATCCGGCGGCGACGATCATCGCGACCGGCCCCTCGTCCGCGAAGACCTGGCAGTGGGAGCGGGTCGACGCGGCCGGCGAGGTCCAGGAGTCCGGGAAGCGTGTGCTCTTCCGCAGCTCCGACGACCCCAGGCTGCCGTTCGACGACTCCTTCCGCGACTTCGACCGGGCCGGCGACCTGGTCCGCGAGCGACGCATGCTCGACGACGGCCGCTACGTCGACTCCTGGAAGGTGCCCGGCACCGACACCTGGACGTGGCAGAAGTACGACCGGGCGGGCCAGATCATGCCGCATCCGGGCGCCGGCACGCGCGAGCGGCTCTGGTGGAACCCGAGGGAGAACCACGGCGCCGGCGCCTGGCAGGCCAACCCGGTGGACGGGAAGAACCTGCTCTTCCGCGACCGGTTCGTGCCCGCGACCGGCGAGGCGGTGGTGGTCCGCGAGACGCCGCCGCACATCGGCGACGCGGCACCCGCCCGGGTACGCGAGTACGGGACCGACGCCACCGGGCCCAACTCCCTTACCTGGAAGGAGTTCGACCACGGCAGCACGGTGCGCACCCGGGCCCGCACCCCCGAGGGGCACTACCTGGAGACGGACGCGTGGCGCGGCCAGTGGCGGCAGTACGACGCGGACGGCCGACTGGTGGCCCGGCGCACCGACGGCGGCGCGGTGATCACCACCGATTCGCTCGGCCGCTGGCGGGTGATCGGCAGCGAGTACGACTTCCGCGGCCAGGTGACCGAGATGCGCGGCTGGGTGCGGCGGATCCGCGAGGGACAGCGGATGCCGTGGACCGGCAGCATGACCGGGATCGACGCCACGCAGTTCCGCTCGGCGCTGACCGGACTGCCCGGCATCCCGACCACCGGCGCGATCCACCTGTCCGAGGCCGCCTACCAGAGCTACGGCACATCGGTCCTGGCCAAGAAGCTCGCGGTGGAGTTCGCCCAGGAGTTCGCCATCGAGTTCACCGCGAACATCATCGTCGCCGACATCAACGCCAGGGCCCAGGGCAAGAGCCTGTCCGACACCGACTGGGGCAAGGCCGCGCTGAACGCGGCCGTCGGCGGGGTGATCAAGGGCGGCGTGGGCGCCTTCGTGCACGAGAACAAGTACGACGGGTTCCGCCGACTCGGCAACTACAAGAGCGGCTACGGCAACATCGACGGCGGCAAGCACTGGAATCGCCGGCCGAACAACCACGACAAGACGTGGGCCAACGAGTGGGCCGGCAACGAGACGGCGATCCGCTGGCGCAGCGGCACCTACGACTTCGGCTACAGCGCGGGCGTGGGCCTGCTGGCCGGTCTGGTCAACGGCAGCATCAACGCGAGCGTGTTCGGGGTCAAGGGCGCCGACGGCCTCACCCACAAGCTCTCCGGCTGGGCGGCGCTCGGGGACGGTGCGATCGCGTCGTTGTCCGGGGTGATCAGCACCGGCAGTGTGTCACTGGCCCGAATCGGCTTCCTCAGCGGCGCGGGCGGCCGGTTCTTCCACCGCCAGGGGGCCGCCGAGTTCCTGCTCAACATCGGCTTCAAGATCGGCGAAAAACTCTTCAACGGCTGGCTGTTGCCCAAGGTGCGGGCCGGTATCGACCCGTTCTGGTACAGCGGCGGCGGCAGCGGCACCGGCAGGTAAGGATGCGTAGCACACACATGTCGAGCGTCGACCCCCGAACGGGCGGCCACCCCGCGACCGAGGTCCGAGTGGCCGCGCGCGGCCGGGGCGCGCATCGCCGGATCGCGGACGCGGTCCGGGCCGCCGCGCCCGGCGCGACCGTGCTGATCGAGGCCGGCCACTACACCGAATCCCTGCTGCTGGACCGGTCGGTGACGCTGCGTCCGGAACCGGGCGGCGGCGAGGTCGTACTGACCGCGACCGATTCGGGTCCGGCGCTCACCGTGGACGCGGCGGACTGCGCGGTGCGCGGACTGAGCGTGCACGGCGCGGGCACCGACACGCCGGCGATCAGCGTGGGCCCGGGCGCCGGTCTGATCGTCGCCGACTGCACGGTGGGCGGCGGCCGGATCGAGGTACGCGGCGGGCCGGACCGGGACGAAGAGGCGGGCGCCGACCCGGACTTCGAGGTGTCCCCGACCGCCGCCGGCACCACCTCGGCGCTGCTCCTGACCGGAACTCGGGTGGTCGGCGCCCGACTTGCCGGGCTGCACGTATCGGGCGACGCCCGGGCCCGGGTCGAGGACGTCGAGGTGAGCACGATCGAGGGCACCGGGATCGTCGTCTCGGGCAGCGCGCGCGTGGGCATCGCGCGACTGCGCCTGGCCGCCACCTCGGGCTCCGGAATCCGGGTGCGCGGGCGGGCCGTATTGCGGCTGAGCGATTCGGTACTGCACGGTTGCGGACGGGTGGGCCTGCTGTTGGAGGACGCCTCCTCGGCCGCCGCGAGCGAGAGCCGGGTCAGCGCGCCGGGCGCGGCCGGCATCCGGCTCGGCGGCAGTGCCCGGGCCGAGTTGACGGACTGTCGGATCCTGGACGCGGCCGCGGCCGGCATCGTCCTCGACGGCACCGCCCGGGTGGTCGCGCAGGGTTGCGCGGTACGCCGCTCGGCAACCAACGGGGTGTTGCTGACCGAGGCCGCGGGCGCCGACCTGACCGACTGCCGGATCCTGGACTCCGGGTTCGGCGCGGTACACGCCGCCGGCACCGCCGTGCTCAAACTGGCCGACTGCCGAGTGCAGGGCACCCCCGAACACGGCGTGCACACCGCGGACACCGCGCGCGCCGAGTTGACCGACTGTACGGTCTCGGCCGCCGCGCTGACCGGGATCGCGGTCACCGGCCGCTCCTCCGCCGCGCTGTCCGGCTGCCTGGTCGCGGACACCACGACCGGGATCGGGATCGGCTCGCCGACCGGATCGCGCGTATCCGGCTGTACGGTTCGCGCGGCCGGGCGCACCGGCATCGAGGTGAGCGGCGAGGGCGTCGCCGAGTTGACCGGCAACCGGGTCACCGGCGCGGGCGCGGCGGGCATCGTCTTCGACGCGGACTCGCGGGCCGAGCTGACCGGCGGCTCGATCGAGGACTGCACCGGCTCGGGCCTGGTGGTGTGGACCGGCGCCCGGCCCACGGTGCACGGGGTGCGGATCGAACGGCCGGGCAAGAACGGGCTGTACGTGGCCGAGCGGGCCGGCGGCACCTTCACGGGCTGCGATGTGATCGGCGCCGGCTATGCCGCGCTGCACGTGGGCGCCGGCGCCGATCCGCTGTTCCACCGCTGCCGGTTGCGCGACTGTACGGACGACCTGAGCACCGAACCGGAGGCCGCGCCGAGGTTCGACGACTGCGACCCCGCACTCGGCGGCGCCCCGGCCGCGGGGCAGCCGGCCACGGCGGCGATGGCGGGCACGGCACCCGCTGCGCCCGCTGTTCCCGCTGGGTCGCTGGTTCCGGATCGGCCCGAGGTGGTCGAGGAGAGCCTGCCCGACCTGATGGCCGAACTGGGCGAACTGGTGGGCCTGGACCGGGTGAAGCGCGACGTCGCGTCGATGGCCAAGCTGATGCAGACGGTGCGACTGCGGGTGGAGGCCGGGTTGCCCGCGCCACCGCTGAGCCGGCATCTGGTCTTCGCGGGCAACCCCGGCACCGGGAAGACCACGGTGGCCCGGCTGTACGGTCGGCTGCTCAAGGCGCTCGGCCTGCTCGGGCACGGCCACCTGGTCGAGGTCGATCGCAGTGCGCTGGTCGGCGAGTATGTCGGGCACACCGGGCCGAAGACCGCCGCCGCGTTCAACCGGGCGATCGGCGGCGTGTTGTTCATCGACGAGGCCTACTCGCTCTCCCCGTTGTCCGGCGGCAACGACTTCGGCGCCGAGGCGATCGCCACGCTGGTGAAGCTGATGGAGGATCACCGCGACGACGTCGTGGTGATCGCGGCCGGCTATCCCGACGACATGGACCGCTTCGTGGCCTCCAACCCGGGACTGGCCTCCCGGTTCACCCGGACCCTGCTGTTCGAGGACTACGACGCCGAACAGCTGGTGGGCATCGTCGAGCATCAGGCCGAACGACACCGCTACGAGCTGAGCCCGGCCGCCCGCGCCGAGTTGCTCGCGCTGTTCGCCGGGATGACCCGCGGCGGCGGCTTCGGCAACGGGCGCTCGGCCCGGCAGGCGTTCCAGGAGATGACGGAACGTCAGGCCGGCCGGGTCGCCGAACTCGACAACCCCGACGCGGCCCAGCTGATCGCCCTGGAGGTCGCGGACCTGCCCGCGTCGCTCGCCGGCGCCGGCGCGTGACCCCCGTTCCCGCCCCGTGCCACCCCCTCCCCTTCCCCGTCCCCGATCCCTGGAGCCTCCGTGTCCACCAAAGGCAACACCCCACCACACAACGGCAGTTCGCCGGACGACCAGTCCGGCTTCGCGGCCGCCTTCGCGCGTCGCCCCGGCAGCGGTGCCCGCGGCCCGGTACCCGGCCTGCGGGTCTGGGGCACCATCGGTGGCGCCGCCGCACTGACCACCGGTGTGCTCGTGCTGGTCCCGCTGCTTGCCGCGCCTAGCGCCGGTACAGCGCCGCGCCGCGACCTCGCGCACGTCGCGAAGGAGGCCGCACTGCCCGGCTCACCCGCCGGGTGGGGCACGCCGGGCAGCGCCGAACCGGCCCCGGTCGAGGGTGTCCCGGTCGGCCCCGACGGCTCCCCCGTGCCGCAGGGCCCGCCCGGCGGCCGACCGGTCGACTACGCCACGGGCACCGGCTCGGGCGGCTCGCTCGCCTACAACGGCGGTGCGGCGGGCGGCAGTTCGGGCGCCGCGCCGGGAGGCGGCGGGGCGGTCGGCGGTGGTGCCGGTGGAGCGGCCGGCGGCGGCGCGGGCGGGGGCGGCGGCTCGACCCCGGGCGGGGCGGGCGGAGCCGGCGGCAACACCCCGACGCCACCCCGGCAATCCGGCCAACCACCCGTGGCCCCGCCCACGAGCGGCAGGCAGCCGATCGCCCCGGCCGCCGGTCCGCAACTGGTCTACACCGGCTATGCCGGCCAGGGTTGCGCCAATTCGGGTACCGGCTTCCGGATCCAGGGTCAATACAGCGACGGCAAGGACGGCTGGTACAAGGTGGGCAGCGGCGGCCTGGGCTCGGCCGGCTGCGGCAACGACTTCTGGGCGATCCCGATGTCCGGCTCCAAGACCAAGGACGACAGCAGCGCGGCCGCCGTCTGGTCGTGGAACGCCGGTGCGGCGGCCAAGAGTTGCTCGGTCCAGGTCTACGTCCCCGGCGGCTCCACCTGGCGCGACGCGGCCGGCAAGCCCGCCTTCTACCAGGTGCTCGACACCGACAACGGCTCGGCCTCGGTGCGCTCCACCTTCACCGTCGACCAGACCGCCCACCGAGGCGCCTGGATCCAGGGCGTGACCCTCCCGGCCAAGGACGGCAAGGTGGTGCTGCGCATGGTCAACCGAGGCGAGGACTGGAACGGCCCCACCAAGACCTACGCCCACCTGGCCGCCGCCCAGGCCAGGCTCCTCTGCTACGACCGCTGAACGACGTCGGCGACGTGGCCTGCCCGGCCCGGTTCGGCTCGGCCGATCCGGGCCGGACGGGCCGGGCGGGCCGGTCCCGGCGCCGCCGGCCCGCCGCTCAGCGCGGGTACAGCTTGACCACCTTGCCGTCCAGGTCGGCCCGCAGATAGCCGGACCCGTAGTTGTCGCCGACGTAGATCTTCAGCGACGCCACCCGGTCGATCAGGCCGAGGTCCACGATCAGGTAATGGCTCTTGGGCGTGGTGATGCCGAGTTCCTTGTCGGCTCTGGCGATCAGGGCCGGCAGTGCGTCCCAGTTGATCTTCGTGAGGTCGATCGTCTTGTCGTCCCGGTCGGTGCTGCCGGAGCCCGAACTCTTCTCGGTGACCCCATCGCGGTAGGTGAAGCGGTCGTACAGGCGGGCGTTGCCGGCGACCGGCGCGTTGATCGAGGCGTGCGTGTCGTACACGTCCAGTGCCTTGACCCTGGTCCCGCCGAGCGTCGGCGCCATCTTGTCGATCAGGTCACGGATGCCCGCCGGGGTGAGCAGGTTCACCGCGTCGGCGGCGGGCTTCGTCGGCGTGGTCGTCGCCGATCCGCTCGCGGTGGCGTCCACGGGCGGCGGCTTCGGCCCGACCGGCGCGCCGGTCGGGCCGAGCGAGGCCGGTCGGTCGGCCGCGGTCGAGTCGCGCTCGTCGCTGTGCACCCGGACCTGGGACACCAGCACGAGCGTGACCACCGTGCCGACCAGGGCCGTGGCGATCACCGATGCGCCGATGACCCGATTCCGCTGGGCACGTTGGCGGGCCGCCGACTCGGGGGCGGGCGGGGTGTACAGCGGACCATACGGCGAGGACGGCGGAGGCGGCGTCGACGCGGACGCGGCTTCCTCCCGATCCGCCGACGACGCCGACGGCGCCGACGCCGGCCACACGCCGGACGCCGATTCCGCCGCGATCCGATCCGCCCCCGACCAGGCCGGCCCGCCGTCGACGGCCCGCCCGCCGTCGGCCGCCTTCCCCCCACCCAGGTCGGCCGGCTGCCAGGCCAGTGCCTCCGCGACCGGCAGGGTCGATGTGGTGTGCTGCGAAGTGGGCCGGGCCGTGGGATCACCCGCCGCCTCGGCGAGCAGCCGGTCCAGCCGAGCCGCGTCCGGCCGGGCCACCGGGTCCCGCACCAGCAGCGCGTCCAGCGCCGGCCGCAGGGCCCCGGCGCGCGTCGGCGGCGGCATCGTCTCGGTCAACACCGCGGCCAGCGTTGCCAGACTGGTCGCCCGGCGCAGCGGATGTTCGCCCTCCACGGCGACGTACAACATCATCCCGAGCGACCACAGGTCGGATGCCGCGTTGTCCTCTTCGCCGCGAATCCGCTCCGGCGCGATGTATTCCGGCGAACCGATCAGGTCGCCGGTCGCGGTCAGGCTGGTGGACTCGCGCAGCGCGGCGATGCCGAAGTCGGTCAGCACCGGGCTGCCGTCGGCGCGCAGCAGCACATTGCCCGGCTTGACGTCGCGGTGGTGGATGCCGGCGGCGTGCGCGGCGGTGAGCGCGGACAGTACGCCGCGGCCGATCGCGGCGGCCTCCGCCGGCGGGATCGGCCCGGCCGCCAACCGGTCGTGCAGCGAGCCGCCGGGGACCAGTTCCATCACCAGCCACGGATGCGGCACCTCGGCGGCATCCACGATGTGATGGATCGTCACCACGTTGGGGTGGTTCAGCCGGGCCAGCGACCTGGCCTCGCGCAGCACCCGCTCGCGCAACATGCGCGCGGCGGTCGGCGCCTCCTCGAGCAGCGCGGGGTCCGGCGGCCGGACCTCCTTGAGCGCGACCTCACGTTCCAGTGCCAGGTCGCGCGCCCGCCAGACCAGGCCCATGCCGCCACCACCGAGCCGCTCAAGCAGCTCGAAACGGCCGTCGATCACGCGTCTGCCAGGTATGCCCGGGGTCATGCGGCACACCCTACAAATCCGCACTCCCACGACGGGAGCCGGCGGCCGGATCGTGGGTGTATCCCTCACCCGGAGCCGAAGCGGCGATACCCGGCGCGGCTCTACACCGCGACGAACCGCCGAGGCCCGTCGGTGCTGATCACCCGCCCGAAGCGCAGGTCCGGGAAGTGGGCGGCGGCGACCAGGTCCTCGGTGTCGGCCACCTCGTCGGCGATCCGGTTGCGCACCGCGGAGGCGGCCACCGGGTCGATGTCCCAGATCACCTGCCAGTCCCGTTCGGACAGCTGTACCACCGAGTGCGCGACATCGCCGAGCAGCAGCGCCCGCTGTCCGCCGGCCGAGACCACGTAGATCGTCGTCCCGGGGGTATGGCCGGGGACGTGCCGCGCGTCCAGGCCCGGCGCGACGGTGAAATCGGTGTCGAACAGTGCCAACTGGGGCTCGATCGGGGTGAGTTTGTCGATCGCGGCGGCCGTCGCGGTGGGGCCGGTGACGAAGTACTCCCAGTCGGCCCGATGCGCCCGGTGGGTGGCGTTGGGAAAGACGACGCGGCCGTCCTGGCTGGCCCAGCCGACGTGGTCGAAGTGCAGGTGGGTGAAGACGACGTCGGTCACGTCGCCGGGCGTGATGCCGTGCGCGTGCAACGAGGCGAGCAGGTTCCCACCCACGTACGTGCCGTACTCCCCGGCGCCGATCCCCGCGTCCACGAGCACCACCCGGTCACCGGTACGAACGCAGAATCCACCGAGCGGCAACTCCAACGTCCCGTCGGCGCCCAGGTGTTCGGCATGACAGGCCCACGGATCCGCGACCCCGGGCCGGCCCAGAATCTCGGCGGCGACCTCCACGCCCACCCCGTCCCGGACCGGGATCACCTCGATGTCCCCAACCTTCATTCGCACACCACCCGAGTCGTCGTACCGAAAGCCACCCGACCACCGGCCAACCAACCACACCGACCCGGTATTCCCGGCGGCGACCCGCCCGGCCGCGCGCCCGACGGCGCACGTGCAGGCGGGCCCGCCCCCATCGACCGCCGACTCCCCCTACTACCCCCATCCTCTGCCGCCCGCCCTGTCGTTCGCCGGTCGAACAGCAGGGCGGGTGGGCCGAGTTGCCCCGATCAACGCGGTGTGTGATGGATGTAGGACTATCAGTCATTTTTATCATCGGATGTTGTTAGGGTGGCCTTGGTAGCTGCTGATCCCGATTTGGGAGATATGGCTGCCGTTTGTGTGCGCGCTTGCGCCGGTGGGTGATCCGGGGCCGGCCTCGGGCGCGCCATCGCACGCATCGCACGGGCATCGAATGGGCGAGGGCCGCGGGCGTGGGTCGGCTCGGGTGACGAGGGGTCAGGGGGCGTTGATGGGCGCGTTGTTCAGGCGTTGGCGAGGCGGACGGGGTCGATCGTGGGGATGGGGATCCGGTCGGGTCGGCGGGTTGTTGCCGGGGGCCTCGGATCTGATCGCGATGCGGCGTGCGCCGGGGCGGGATCTGGTGGCCGGATTGACCGTCGCGGTGGTCGCGTTGCCGCTGGCGCTGGCGTTCGGGGTGGCGTCCGGCGTCGGGGCGCAGGCCGGGTTGGTGACCGCCGTGGTCGCGGGTGCCCTGGCGGCGGTGTTCGGCGGGTCCAACCTCCAGGTGTCCGGGCCGACCGGGGCGATGACCGTGGTCCTGGTCCCGGTGGTGCAACGGCACGGCACCGACGGCGTGTTGATGGTGGGTCTGCTGGCCGGCCTGTTGCTTGTCCTGGTCGCGGTACTCCGTCTGGGCCGGGCCGCGAAGTACCTGCCGCTCCCCGTCGTCGAGGGCTTCACCGCCGGCATCGCGGTGGTCATCGCCCTCCAGCAGGTGCCCGCCGCGTTGGGCGCGGCCGGCGAGGGCGAGAAGGTGTGGCAGGTCGCCGCGCACGCCGGCGTCCGGTTCCTCGAACACCCCGACGCCGACGCCCCCGTGATGGCCCTCGGCGTGGCCGTACTGCTCCTGGTCGGCGCCCGCCGGCGGCCGGGCGTACCGTTCTCCCTGCTCGCGGTCGCCGCCGCGACCCTGCTGGCCGAGGCCCTGCCCGGCCTCGACGTGGCCCGGATCGGCGAGTTACCCAGCGGCCTGCCCGCCCCTTCCCTGGCCTTCCTCGACCCCTCGATGCTGGTCGCCCTCCTGCCCTCGGCGCTGGCCGTGGCCGCCCTCGCCGGCCTCGAATCCCTCCTGTGCGCAAGCGTGGCCGACGGCATGACCACCGGCCAACGACACGACCCCGATCGCGAACTCTTCGGCCAGGGCCTGGCCAATCTGGCCACCCCGCTGTTCGGCGGCGTACCGGCCACGGCGGCCATCGCCCGCACCGCGGTCAACGTCCGCGCCGGCGCGTCCTCCCGGTTGGCCGCGCTCACCCACGCCGTCGTGCTCGCCGGGATCGTCTTCAGCGCGGCCGGCCTGGTCGCCCGCATCCCGCTGCCCGCACTCGCCGGCGTCCTGCTCGCCACCTGCGTCCGGATGGTCCAGGTCGCCACGCTCACCGCGCTGGCCCGGTCCACCCGCGCCGACGCCGCCGTACTCGCCGTCACCTTCGTGGTCACCGTCGCCGTCGACCTGGTCACCGCCGTGGTGATCGGGATCGCCCTGGCCGGCGTCCTGGCGCTGCGCCAGGTCACCCACTCGGCCCGCCTGGAGCCGCTACCACTCCCCGCAGCCGAGCACGTCGAAAACGCCGACAAACCCGCTGATGACGCCGAGAAGGCCGAACCCGCCGCCCCGACCGAACACGTCGCCGTGTTCCGCCTCGACGGCCCCCTCTTCTTCCCGGCCGCACACCGCCTGTTGACCCGCCTGTCCGAGGTCGACGGCGTCCAGGTGGTGGTTCTGCGGATGTCCCGGGTCACCGCGATCGACGCGACCGGCGCCGCCGTACTGGGCGAGGCGATCACCGAACTGGAGCACCGCGGCGTCACCGTGCTGCTTTCCGGCGTCAAACCGGACCACGAGCACGTGCTGACCGCCCTCGGCATCGCCGAACGGTCGCGCCGGGACCACCCGGTGCTCCCCGACACGCGCGCCGCGATCGCCCACGCCCGCAGCCTGGTTCGGCCCGACGGCGACTACCTGCCGAGGTAGTGGCCTACTTGCCCAGGCAGCGGCCTACTTGCCCAGGTAGTGAAAGGCGAACCAGAAGATGCCGCCGATGATGTGTGTCACGAACAGGAAGAAGCAGAGCCAGATCAGGATCCCCTTCTCGGTCTGCTTCTGGGTCTCCCGAGGCCGCTGCGGCACCACCGCGGGCGGCGGCGCGGGCTCCGGGGTCGGTTCGGTCATCACGGATCCTCGAATCGGGGTGTCGAACAAGGCGGCGTGCCCGGCCGAAACACCAGCGAGGCGCCCAACCAAGGTAACCGCCGCCGACGCCCCCACCGCGCCCACCCCGCTCAGCCCCGGCCGGCCGCCGCCAGCACTCCAAGGAGTCGCCCGATCCGATTGCTGATGATCATGTCGACACCCATGTCCACCAGCCGCCGCATCACCCGGGGCGAATCCACGGTCCAGGCACTCACCCCGTACCCCTCGGCGTGGCACCGCGCCACCGACGCCGCGTCGTACGCCCGCCAGCGCAGATTGATGTACTCCGGCCGCAGCCCACGCAGTACATCCGCACCCGGGACCCGGGCGAACGAGTCGCCGCTGAGTCCGATGTGCGCGTCCGCCGAATGCTCCCGCACCCGGCCCATCGCGACCGGCCCGCCGACGTACAGGATCTGCTCGTTGACCCCGTGCCGGGCCACCGCGTCGACCGCGGGCTCCGCCAGTTCGATCTCGCCGAAGTCGACCATCAGCCCGCCCCCGGTGTCCTTGATCAGCTCCAACGCCTCGTCGAAGCTGGGCACCCGATACTTGCCGCGTCGCCCGATCTCCCGGACCTGAGCCAACGTCAGGTCCCGGACATGTGCGTTGCGCCACCACAACCGGCGCAATGTCGCGTCGTGCAGCAACACCAGATGGCCGTCCCGGGTGATCTCCAGGTCGATCTCGACCAGGTCGGCACCTCGTTCCAGCGCACTCGCCAGTGACGGCAGGGTGTTCTCCCGATAACGCCGGGGGTCGCCTCGGTGGGCCACGGCCAGGGTCACGACAAGCCTCTCGATCGGGGACCGGCGGGCACACCGTACACGGACGCCGGGCGCCCGCAGGTCAGCGCGCCGCGGCCCCGTCCGGCGCGCCGAATCCGCGCAGCAGGGTGTCCACCACCCGGGTCGCGAGCACGTCCGCGTCCTCGCCCCGATCCTCGCGCGCGGCCTCGTGGATCAGCGCGTAGTAGACGCGGCGGGTCCAGTCCAGGTCCACGTCCGGCCGCAACAGCCCGGCGTCCCGGGCCCGCTGGAAGAGGCGATCGCACCGGTCGAGCACATCGGTGTGCACGTGCGCCACCTCCGGATCGTCGGTGCGCAGCGCGTTCATCGCGAAGCCCCACTCGATCTTGACCCGCAGCACATTCGCGGTGACCTGGTACAGCGCCACCGCCGGCGGCGTGGTGTCCGAACGCCCGGACACCACCGCCTCGTGGAACTGCCGGGTGGCCCACCCGGTCATCGCCACGATCAACGCGTCGCGGGTGGCGAACCGTCGGTGCACCGTGGTCCGGGCCACGCCGGCCGCCGTCGCGATCTCCTCCATCGTGGCCGAGGGGTCGGCGCTCAACACCCGCTCGGCCGCCTCCAGGATCGCGCGCGCGGTCCGCTCCGCGTCCGCCCGCATGGGTCGGGCCCGGCCGCTGGTTTCGCCTGTTTTGGAAGTCACGGCACAACCGTACGTCAAAGTCGCCACTCAGCTTCAACTTGCAACACACATGACGCATCTTCTAGATTAAGAGCATCAGCAGAGCAGCATTTCTCTGGCAAAGAGAAGCATTGTGATGCCACTTCAATCGAACTCACGATCCAACGACACCCACTCGGGAGCTTCCATGGACCTGCGCCTCACCGACCGGACCGCCCTCGTCACCGGCGCGAGCCGAGGCATCGGCCTCGCGGTCGTCAGCACGCTCGTCGCCGAGGGGGTCCGGGTCCTGGCCGCGGCTCGCACCATCACCCCCGAGCTGGCCGCGACCGGCGCCCTGACCATGGCCGTCGACCTGGCCGGACCCGACGGCTCGGCCCGGGTGGCCGAACGTGCCGCCGCCGAGTTCGGCCGGCTCGACATCCTGGTCAACAACGTCGGCGGCGGCGACTCCGGCGACGACCAGACCGGCGGCTTCCTGAGCTTCACCGACGAGCAGTGGCTCGCCGCGTTCGAACTGAACTTCCTGGCCGCCGTGCGCACCACGCGCGCCGCGCTCCCCGCGCTCCTCGCCGCCGGCGGCGGCGGCGCGATCGTGAACATCTCCTCGCTCGGCGCCCGGGCACCGCACACCGGGCCGGTGACCTACACCACCGCCAAGGCCGCGCTGACCGCGTTCGGCAAGGCGCTCGCCGAGGAGTTCGGCCCGCAGGGGGTCCGGGTCAACACGGTCTCCCCCGGCCCGGTGCGGACCGCGATGTGGACCGCGGCGGACGGCTACGGTGCCCAACTCGCCGCCCGGATGGGCCTGTCCCACGAGCAACTGCTCGACGTCCTCCCCGGCGCGGCCGGCATGGTCACCGGCCGCTTCGTCGAGCCCGCCGAGGTGGCGACCGCGGTCGCCTACCTGGCCTCCCCACTCGCCGCCGCGGTCACCGGCACGGACCACCTCGTCGACGGCGGCGCCCTCAAGACCGTCTGACCGTCCGACCGCCGGACTGCCGGACCACCGGAGCGTCGGCAACGGCTCGCGGGGCGGTGCCCTCCCCGAGGAAGGCCCCGCCCCGCCGCCAACTTCCGCCTGATGAAGGCCGATTCACCCCACCCGAGGCCGCACCCCGAGCGCCGGCAACACCGTCTCGCCGATCCGGTACGCCTCCTCCAACAGCGGATTGCCGGACAGGATGAACGTATCCACGCCCATCGCCTCGAACTCCTGCAACCGCTCGATCACCTGGGCCGTGCTGCCCACCACGGCCGTGCCCGGCCCGGGCCGGAACAGCCCCATCCCGGGCCAGAGGTTCGGGTGGACCTCCAACTCCCGGGCCCGGGCCGGCACCCGGCCGCCGTGCTGGCGGAACTGCCGCTCCCAGCCCACCCCGTCCGCGTCCGCCGCCTGGCCCAACTGCCGCGCGTAGGTCGCGTGGCTGGTCACCTCCAGGAGCCGATCGGCCGCCGCCCACGCCTCGTTCTCGGTCTCCCGCACGATCAGGTGCAACCGCAGACCGATCCGCACCGAACGCCCGTACGCGGCCGCCCGTTCGCGCACCCGGTCCAGCTTCTCCCGGAGCAGGTGCGGCGGTTCGCCCCAGGTCAGGTAGACGTCCACATGCTCGGCGGCCATCTCGATGCCGGCCGGCGACGAACCGCCGAACCACATCGGCACATGTCCACCGTCCCGCCGCAACTCGCGCAGCCCGGCGCCCGCCTGCCGCAGGTCGTAGAACTTGCCCTTGTGGTCGAACACCTCGCCGGCGGTCAGCCGCTTGACGATCTGCCAGTATTCGGCGCTGAGTTCGTACCGCTCGTCGTGTTCGAGGTGCAGCCCGTACTCGCGCAGCCCCTCGGTCGAGCCGTTGACCACATTGAAGCGCAACCGCCCCGCGCCGAACAGCGCTTCGAAGCTGAGCGCCATCTTGGCCAGCAGGGTCGGTGCGATCAGCCCCGGATGTACGGCCAGCAGCGGTCGAAAGGTCGGCGCCGCCGCGGCCACGACGCTGCCGAGCGACCACACGTCGTACAGGTCCGTCGCCAGCAGCGCGCCGCTGAACCCCAACCGGTCCACCGCGCCCGCCAGTTGCTGGAGGTAGGCGAGGTCGACCGGTCGCCGACCGGCGGGCTCCCACGGATACGGCCCCTCACGCGGGATCACGTACCACAACACCTCGGTGCTCATCGGCTACCACCGCCCGCCCGCGCGAGCACCCCGGCGACCAGCGGGGTCAGCGCTTCGGCCTGGGCGTCCGCCACCACGACGGGTCGTTCGATGAACCCGTTGAGCGCGAAGATGTCGGCGGCCTCCTGCTGTTCGGCGATGAACGACGCCGGTACCGGCTCCAGGCGCCACGGCAGCACGCCCAGCGCCTCGGCCCAGTCCGCCGCCGAGCCGGGCAGTTCGGCCGCGTGCAGCCGGGCCGCCTCCGCCACGTTCGCCGCCGCCCACTCGTCGGCCTCGCGCAGCGCGGCCACCACCACGGCGACCAGCTCGGGGTGTTCGGTCACGAACGCGCGGCTCGCGAAGAACACCGACCGGTCGGTGATCACCTCGCCGACCCGGTGCAACACCCGAAGACCGGGTTCACGCCGCGCGGCGGCCAGTTCGGGGCCCTGGGCGACCCAGCCGGCGATCTCGCCGGAACGCAGCCGGGCGGCCTGGTCCTGCCCGGCCGCGGGCCGGACCGGGGTGATGTCGTCGCGGTAGGACAGGCCCACGTCGTTCAGCGCCTTCGCCACGAAGTGGGTCTGCCAGGACCCGATGCTCAGCACGACCGTGCCGCCCCGCAGGTCCGCCGGCGTGCGTACCGGACCCTCGTCGGCGACCAGCAATGCGCCGTGCTCGGGGCGCGGCTCGGACACCGCGACATAGACCAGGTCGTGGCCCTGCGCCTGCCCGACGATCGGCGGCGTCGAGCCGGTCCCGCCGAAGTCGATGGTGCCGTCGCCGAGCAACTCGCCCACCCGCGTGCCCTCGACGGGCACCCACTCCACACGTTCCCCGAGCGGTTCGAGGGTGCGCTCCAGAATGCCGAGGCGGGCGAGCAGGTACAACGACGGGTTGCTGCCGTGGACACCGATGGTGACGGTCATTCAGATCACTCCGGACGAGGACGAGACGGTAACGGACGGCGCGGGTGACGCAGGAGAGGCGGAAGACGCGGGAGACGCGGGAGAAACACAGGGAACCGAGTCGACCGAGGCACCAGGGGCCGCGGACACCTCGGCCGAGGCTTGCGGCTCCGGCGTACGGACGCCCAGATCGGCGAGCAACCGCCGACGCAGCGCCGCGAACGCCGGGTCGGTGGGGTCGCGCGGGCGGTCCACGGCGACGATCTCGTCGGTGACCAGATTCCCGTCCCGCAACACCGCGACCCGGTCGGCGAGCCGGATCGCCTCCTCGACGTCGTGCGTGACCAGGAGCACGGCGGGCCGATGCACCCGGCACAACTCGCCGACCAGGTCCTGCATCCGCATCCGGGTGAGCGCGTCCAGCGCCGCGAACGGCTCGTCCAGGAGCAGCAGTTCCGGTTCGCGGACCAGTGCCCGGGCGAGCGCGACCCGCTGTGCCTCGCCGCCGGACAACGTCGCCGGCCACGCCTGGGCGTGCCCCTCCAGGCCGACCTCGGTCAGTGCCCGCAGGCCGATCTCGCGGGTGGCCCGACCCCTGGGCAGCCCGACCACGACATTGGCCAACACCCGCTTGGACGGCACCAATCGCGGCTCCTGAAAGACGATCGTGCGGGCCTCGGGGACCAGCACCATGCCGCCGTCGCAACGATCGAGCGCGCCGAGGATCCGCAGCAGCGTGGTCTTGCCGGTGCCGCTCGCGCCGAGCAGCGCGACGAACTCGCCGCGCGCGATGTCCAGATCGACCCCGTCCAGGACGGCGCGGGGGCCGAACACCCGCCGCAGGCCGGCCAGGTGTACCGCGATGTCGGCGCTCATCGGCCCGCCCCCTGACCCTGGCCGCGCCACGGCATCAGAACCCGCTCCAGGATCCGCACGAGCACGTCCGCGAACAGCCCGAGGACCGCGTAGACCAGGATGCAGACGGTCAGGATGTCGGTCCGCGAGAAGCTCTGCGCCTGGCTCATCAGATAGCCGATCCCGGCCGTGGAGTTGATCTCCTCGGCCGCGATCAGCGCGATCACGCTCAGTGTCATGGACAGGCGCAGCCCGGAGAGCAGTGCGGGCAGCGCGCCCGGCAGGACCACCTCGCGGACCAGGGCGATCCGGCCCACCCCGAAGCTGCGCATCGCCTCGACCACCTTACGATCCACGTTGCGCACCCCGCCGGAGGCGGAGACGTACATCGGAAACGCGGTGGCGACCGCGATCAGGATCACCCGGGCCGACTCGCCGATCCCGAACCACACCATGAACAGCGGGACCAGCGCGAGGAAGGGCACCGTGCGCAACAACTGCACGGAGGAATCGAGCAGTTCCTCGCCGAGTCGGGAGAACCCGGTGAGTACGCCCAGGGTCAGTCCGATGGTCAGTCCGAAGACCAGGCCCAGCCCGGCTCGGCCGAGGGATACCCGCAGCGCGTCCGGGAGTTGGCCGTTGTCCCACATCTCGCGAGCGGCGCGGAACACGTCCGCGGGCGAGCCGAGCAGGTCCGGGCTCAGCGCGCCGCTGTGCGCGGCCCACGTCCACCCGCCGAGCAGCGCGAGCGGGCCGATCGCGCGCAGTGCGGGACCGAGGAAGCGCGGCCGGGGCCGGGGGATGCGCGGACGCGGGGTGACCAGACCGGGATACTCGCGCGCGCTCGGTTCGGCGTGCACCGCTGTGGGCGCGCTCATCCCGCCGCTCCCGGCAGGGAGTCGACATCCAGCAGATGCGGCTTGACGTCGACCAGGGCCGGGGTGACCTTCTGCTCCAGGAAGAACCGGGCGACCTTGCCGAAGCGGTCCACGTCGGCGGGCCTGATCGGCTCGACGGTCGCGCCCTGCCTGGTGAAGTCGATCTGGATGCGCTTGGGTTCGGCGCCGTACGCGGTGGGGCCGGAGTCGGTGAAGACGTTGATGTACGCGGCGGGGTCGGCGAGTTCCCTGGTGCCGGCGTCGTGCAGGTAGGCGTAGAACGCCTTGATCACGTCGGGGTGTTTGTCCGCGAACGCATTGCGCACCGCCCACACCGAGTAGTTGTCCGAGCCGAGTGCCCGGCCGTCGGCCAGGAACCGGGCGTTGCCGGAGGCCAGCGCGGGCACCGAGTAGGTGGCCCAGGTCGCCCACGCGTCGACCTGACCGGCGCTGAACACGGGTGCGGTCTGGTCGGCCCGCAGATAGACCCGCTCGACCTTGTCGGCCGGGATCCCCGCCTGCCGGAGCGCGGCCAGCAGCAGGTACTCGCTGGTGCCGCCCTGCGAGCAGGCCACCTTCTTGCCGACCAGGTCCTGGATCGAGTGGATCTTCGAGTCGCTCTTCACCAGGATGCCCTCGCCCGCCAGGTCGGGGGCGGTGGCGCCGAACAACTTGAAGCTCGGCTTCTGGCCGAGCGCGGCCACGGCCGAGGTGATCGAGCCGAGCGCGGCGTCGAGTTGGCCGGCGTTGATCGCCTGCGCGGCGGGCGCGAACGGACCCGCGCTGCCGGTCCAGGCGACCTTGGCGTTGACCTTGGCCAGCGCCGCGTCCAGCGAGCCGTCCTTCTTGCCGCGCGCCAGCACGCCGTTGTTGCCCGGGTCGGGGATGCGCAGGGTGACCCCGGCTTTGCCGTCGCCCGCCGCCGACGTCTTGGCGTCCTTCGTGTCCTTCGCCGAGGAGCCGCAGCCGGTCAGCACGATCAGCGCCGCGCTCGCGAACGCGACGACGGACACCAGGCGGGGACGACGAGGGGACCGGCTACTCATGAGGTGCCTCCACGGTGGATATGCGCAACGATTCCGGCGAAGGTGCGTGCGGGGCGCGGTCGTCGGGGTGGGTGGGGTGGGTGGGCGCGCCGCCGACCCGGTCCGCACCCCGGGCCCGGAGATGCAGCGGCACGCCGGCCGCCGCTACGGCCCGGGCGTCGGCAAGTTCGCGGGCCCGGCGCAGCGGCTCGGGGTCCGCCCAGGCAGGTACGTCCACCGGCCCGGCCAGGAAGCCCTGTTCGAACAGGAAGCGCTCCTGGCGCGCGAGCAGGTCCAGGCGGGTCGCGGACAGGTCGATGCGCAGCGTGTCCGGGCCGAGTTCGCGGTACGCGCCGGCCACCCCGAACGCGCCCGCGCCGGTCTCCGCGCCCAGGATCCGGGCCACCTCGGCGGGATGTCCGGGGGCCCAGTCGGCCGCCTCGACCAGGACCGCGAGGAAGCGGGCGACCAACTCCGGGTGCTGGTCGAGCAGGTCCCGATGCACGGTGATCGGTCGCGGCGTCCCGTTGTTGATCCGGGCCTTCGGGTCCGTCGCCGCGTCCAGGTCGACCGCCACGACCGCGCCGTGCCGGGCCGCCGCCTCGACCGCGAGCGCGCCCTTGACGTAGACCGCGTCCACGTCGCCCCGCCCGAGGGCGGCCAACTCGGCCTCCCACTGCCCGATCCCGCGCGCCGCCGGCACCTCGACCAGCCGGGCGTCGGCCAATCCGGCGCCGGCCAGGGACAGTGCGCCGGCGAAGCCGTGCAGGGCCATCGCCCGCCAGAAGTCGATCGTGATCTCGTGCCGGGGTATCGCCAGTCGCAGACCGGGCAACTGCTCGGGGGCGGCGATCGTGCTGTCCGCCCGGACCAGGATCGCCTGGCGCTCCTCGATCCAGGTCAGCCCGACCAGCCGGGTCGCCTCACCGCGCGAACGGGCCCACAACGCGGGCACATTGCCGCCCTCGCGAAACAATCCGGGCAGGGCGTGGGTGTAGTGGTGATCGGCGGCGACATCGGCCGAGACGTCCTGGAGCGAGCGCACGGTGATCCCCTCGGCCGCGAACTCCGCGCCGAGCAGGCCCAGATCGGCCGCGATGCCGGTGGCGGTGGGGACGGGACAGCGGGTGAACCACAGCTCGTCGGGGCGTGCGCCGGTCACGGCGGTCATGGCGTACTTCCGTTCGCGTTCGTAGCGGATCGCCCCGGGACCGAACCGGTCCGGGCAGCGGAATGAACACAGAAGGGTGGCGAGAACCTACGCGACAGCGGCATCGGGATCGGGGCGCATGGCGCGGATCACCCGATCGAGCAGCGGCCTACCGAAGGCGCAGGGCGCCGGGCGCGCAGGTGGGGGTGGGTCAGCGACAGCCGGCGCTGGAAACGCGCGCGAGGTCGATGTGCCGACGGCTCGTGAGCAGCGCCCGGGCGGTGGAGAGCGGCGCGGTGTACAACGCGACTGCGGACACGCGGGCCTCCCTCTCGGCATCGTCGGGCATCGGCGCACCGGCACGGAAGGGCGCCGGCGCACCAAATGGTGCATCGGGTGGATCCTGGCACGATCCGCCCCACCCGATCAAACCTTCCCACGATGTGGGATCCAGGCTCGCCCATCGGGGCATCCCGTGGCGCCGAGTCGTCCACCCGCTTGCCGTATGGTGAAAACCGCCTGTCGAACGGTGAGTTGGGGATGCCAGTGGAGATTCCGGAGGTCTCGGTGGAGACGAACGCGCCGGGCGCGACGAGCGACTCACGCGCCACCGCGGCGCCGTCGGGCGCGCAGGCCGTGCAGCGTGCCCTGGGCATCCTGCACTGCTTCCGCGCCACCGGCAGCGACCTGAGCGCGTCCGACATCGCCCGCCGGATGGGCCTGTCCGTGTCCACCGCGCACCGCCTGGCCCGCACCCTGGTGGGGGCCGGATTCCTCGACCAGGACGACCGCACCAGTCGCTACCGGCTCGGCCCGGTGGTCGCCGAGCTGGGCCTGCTGGCCTACCACCAGCGCGGTCTGCACCACGCGGCGCCGGAGTTGGAGCAGTTGTCCCGGCGTACCTCGGCAACCTCCGACCTGGCCATCCGCAGCGGCCGGCACGCACTGGTCCTGGTCGGCAGTTCGGTCCAGCCCGGCACCGGCCTGGGGCTGCGCCGACCGCTGCACTCCACCGCGCTCGGCAAGGTGTTGCTGGCCTGGGCCGACCCGGCGGACGGCGGCCTGGAACCACTGCTCCCGCTCGCCCCGCAGACCGAACGTACGATCGTCGACCCGGTCGCGCTGCGCGCCCAACTCGACGCGGCGCGCGCGATCGGCTACGCGCTCAACGACGGCGAGTCGGTACCCGGGGTACGCACCCTGGCCGTGCCGATCCTGAACCGGGCCGGCCACGCGCACGCCGCGCTCGCCGTACGATCCACCCCCGCCGTGATGACCGACGAGCGCATCGCGTGGTTTCGCGACCGGGCCCAGGCCTGCGCCGACGCGCTGGAGGTATTGCTGCTCCCGCCGCACCGCCGCCGGTTGCGCGAGTCCGGCCTGCCCGGCGAATAGGCGAACAGGCGCCGTCAGGCCGCCGCGACCAGCGCGTTTCGACCCAGGACCCGGGTCCGCGTGCCGGTGACCACCGGCGCCGGCCCGGCCGGCTCGGGTCGGGCGAACACCGCGAGCCGCAGGAAGACGAATCGGGCCAGACCGGCCAGGCCCGACGCGGTGAGGTAGGTGCCCTGTTCGACCATGATGCTCGGCGCGTGCTGCACCGCGTGCAGCCCGAGCATCGCCGCCGTGGTGAACAGGTAGGCCACGAACGCCGAACCGCCCGCCTGGAAGTGCGCCGTGAGGCCGGCCCGGCCGGCCCGGAAGGCGAATCGGCTGTGCAATTCGGTGGCCGCTATCGTGCCGATCACGGTGACCAGCGCATTGGCGAGCACGATGGTGAGGTGGCCGGAGAGGGCGACCAGCGCGGCGCTGGAGGCCAGTCCCGTGCCACCGCCGAAGATCACGAAGCGGGTGAAGGAGGCGACCGTGCCGGGCGTCGACGGCTGGGTGGTGTCCTGGCCTGCGCCCCGGCTGCGGTTGTTCACGTGACTCTCCTCGGCCCCTACGGGCCCGGTCGGCCCGCCGGTACCAACCTAGAGATCGCGCAACACATTCCCCATGGTGCCCACATCCATCTCTTGGTAGGGCTAACCTCACCCTCCACCTACTCCCATAACGGCACAAAAGCACCACCCGCCCACCATCCACATGGATATCCACGCCCGGTAGCATTAGTCCGGTGAGCACAAGAATCGCGGATCTCGGCACCGGCGGCGCACCCCTGCTCGGCGAGCCGCTCCCGGTGGAGCTGACCAACACCCGCTACGCGGTACGCGGCGTGCCGCAGGAGGGGCTGGCCGAGCCCGAGCATCTGGCCGCCTGGCTGCGCGACATCGCCCCGCGCCTGACCACCGCGCCGAGCGAGTCCGCGCTGCTCGCGGCGGACGCGCGCGACCTCGCCGCGGCCCACGAGCTGCGCGCGTGCGTCGCCGCACTGCTCACCGCCGCGATCACCGACACCGTGCCACCCGCCGAGGTCGTCGAGCAGCTCAACGCGCACACCCGCGCGGCGCCGCACTGGCGCGAGCTGACCTGGGCCGGCGCGGGCACCCCCACCGCGGCCACCCGCAGCGGGGCCGCGCCGATCGCCACCGCGCTGGCCGAACTGGCCGGCGCCACGATCGAGCTGCTCGCCGGCCCGGATCGGGCCGAGCTGAGGCCCTGTCACGGTCCGGGCTGCATGCTGCACTTCGTCCGGAACAACCCCCGCCGCGAATGGTGCTCGGCCGGCTGCGGCAACCGGGCCCGGGTGGCCCGGCACTACCAGCGCACCAAGGGCACGCCCCCGATGTAACCGTCGAGGGCGATTGGCGGCGATTCGCGGCAATCGCCGGAGGTACGGCGCAGATAAGGGAAACCCCTGAAGACCGGAACCGCAGGCTCCGACAGACTCTGGGCGAATCCCCTGCGAAAGGCTCCGATCTCCCATGCGCGTTTCCCGGATCCCCGGTGTGTCGTCCTCCGTCCGCTCGGGCCCGCGTGGCGCCGGTACCCGCTCGTCCGCCGCCGCCGCGGCGATCCTGGTCGGCTCGATGTTGCTCACCGGCTGCCTCGGCAAGAGCGACGACAAGAAGGACGACAAGGGCAGTTCCGCCGGATCCAAGCCGCCGGTGATCACCATGCCACCGGCGCCCACCCTCCCGGCGAAGCTCGACCCGTCGGCGGGCAAAGCCACCGGCGGGGCCGGCCCGACCGGCATCCCGTCCACCCGCTCCGGCCAGGTCAAGATGGTCAAGCTGCACAGGGGTGACTGCATCAACGAGAAGGGCGAGGACATCCTCACCGTCCCGTGCACGACCCCGCACGAGGCCGAGGTGGTCGGCGAGTACACCCTGCCCGCCAACATGTCGCCGACCAGCTTGACCTCCCAGGAGGACACCGCCAAGAAGTGCACCGAGCTGACCGCCGGCGCGGCGGGCCGCAACACCGACATCCAGTTCTCCAAGCTCACCCTGCGCCCGACCGCCGGCAGCTGGCTCAACAAGAACGACCGCGACCTGACCTGCCTGCTCAAGCGCACGGACCACACCCCGCTCACCGCGCCGCTCAAGTAGCCCGCGCCGGTCCGCGACACCCCTGGACGACGGCCGCCGATCCCCCCGAACCACCGGGCGGGGTCGGCGGCTTCATGTTGCCCCGACACTGCGGAAACCGGGCCCGAACCCGGCCGCCCCTCTACCGCTTTCGACCCGACGGATGTCCCGTTCTCCATCGATTCACCCGTTCGAGCGGCAAGTACGCCACACGCCCGATCCGCCCCACCCATCCGCGTAGCCTGGCGCCCGCGACGGTCCTTCCCCTGCCCGACGGGACACCAACCCCCACCGCACGGGACGGCCCGCGCAGCCCGCCGACGGACCGGATCCGCCGTGCGGTCCGCAGCACACCCGCACGACTCCTTCCGACTTTTCGAGGATGCCGATGGTTCTCGCTGGATCGTCCCCCGGAGGCCGACGGCCGGCCCTCGCGTGGGTCCTCCCCCTCCTCGTGACCGCCGCGTGTGCGGCTGCGGCCGTGGCCGCGGTCTCCGCCCAGGCCCGCCCCGCGGTGGCCCTGTGCGGTGCCATCGCGACCGTCGCCGTCGCCGTGTGCGCCGCCGAGACGAGCCGCCGCGGACGCACCATCGCGCAACTGCAGGTACGACTCAAGGAGCAGCAGGTCGGCCTGCGCCGCCGGCTCGCCGCACAGGAGGCGGAGACCCTCAAGCTGGCCGAGGAGTTGGTCCCGGAGGCCATCGGCCGCCTGCAGATGGGCGAAGCCGTCCCCGAGGTGCTCCGCAAGGTCGCCCCCGAACGTGACGCGCCGACCGAGTTCGCCCTGGCCCACCGCACCGTGCTGCGCTCGGTGATCGACGCGGTCAGCACCGAGGAGGAGCTGCGCGAGTCCACCCAGCGCGCGTTCGTCAACATCGCCCGGCGGGTCCAGGCCACCATCCACCAACAGGCCCAGGACATGCGGGGCATGGAGGACCGGCACGGCGACGACCCGGTGGTCTTCCGCGACCTGCTGCACCTGGACCACGGCAACGCGCTGATCGGCCGGATGGCGGACAGCATCGCGGTGCTCGGCGGCTCCCACCCGGGCCGCCAGTGGGAAGACGACATCGGCATGTACAGCGTGTTGCGCGGCGCGATGTCGCGCATCCTGGACTACCGCCGGGTCAAGCTGCACTCGGTCGTCGAGGTCGCGGTGCTCTCCCGGCACGTCGAGCCGCTGATCCACGCGATCGCCGAACTCCTGGACAACGCCACCCGATACTCGCCGCCCTCGACCACCGTGCAGCTGAGCACCACCGAGGTACAGAGCGGCATCGCGGTCGAGATCGAGGACGCCGGCGTCGGCCTGAGCGAGGAGGCCCGGCGCCGCGCCGAGCGCATCCTGTCCCTGGAGGGCAACGCGCTCACCCTCGACGACCTGGGCGAGACGCCGCGCCTGGGCCTGACCGTGGTGGCCCGCCTCGCGCGGGACAACGACTTCAAGGTGATGTTGCGCCCGTCCGCCTATTCCGGCGTGCGCGCCGTCGTGGTCATCCCGCAGTACCAGATCACGCCCAACGTGCCGCCGATGTACCCGATGCCGGAGCACCTGTCCCACCTGGAAAATCTCCCCACCCTCGAAGACATGATCGCCGACGCGGCGACCAACACCGAGGTGGGCGCGAACGGTCTGCCGCAACGCCGCCGGCGCACCCTGGGCACCGTCCCGCGCGCCGCGTCGCCACGCGGCGGACCGCGCAAGTCGTCGTTGCCCCCCGTCGCGCCCAGCTTCGACGAAACCCCGCCCGGCCTCGGCCTGGACGCGTTCCTCAGTGGCATCAACGGCGAACCGCCGCCCGGTGAACGGCGATCCGAACCCGGCGACGACACGTGGCGCGAGGGGGGATCCCGATGACCGGCTACCGACCGAACATGGACTGGATGCTCGCCGATCTGGCCAAGAGCGTGCCGTTCACCCGCTACATCGTGCTGCTGTCCGCGGACGGCCTGCGGATGGCACAGCACAACACCGCCGCCGACACCGCCGACCGGCTGGCCGCCGCGTGCGCCGGCCTGCAGAGCCTGGCCGCCGCGATCGCGGCCGAATTCCCCAAGGGGGACGGGCGGATGCGGCTGGTGGTGATCGAGGTCAACGGCGGCTACTTCTACATGATGGCGGCCGGCGCCGGCGCCTATCTCGCGGTGCTCGCGGACGGCTCGGTGGACACCGGGCTGCTCGGACACCGCATGCGCGACCTGGTGATCCGGATCGGCGAACACCTGACCAGCCCGCCGCGCCGGGACGGGGCCTTTCCGTGATCGTGCCCAAACGCATGCGCCGCGGGGACCATCCCGAACGGCTCTACCTGGTCGGCGAACAGCCGCCGGCCCAGGGGCGGTTGGACCTGGTCACCTTGTTCGTCGCCGAGCACGAACCGACCCACGGCATGTCACCGGAGCCGGCCGCGATCCTACGCATGTGCGAACAGCCGCTGTCCATGGCGGAGATCTCCGCCCACATGCGGCTGCCGACCAGCATGCTGACGCTCATCCTCACCGACATGGTGGCCGACGGGCAGCTCGAGGCCCGGGCCCCGATCCCGACCGCGTCGTTGCCCGACATCGATCTGCTCAAGGCGGTGATGCATGGACTACAACGGCTCTGAGACCCTCGCGGGCCCGCGCCCCGAGGACATGCTGCCCGCGACCGCCGCCACTGCGGTCAAGGTCGTGGTCGTCGGCGGCTTCGGGGTCGGCAAGACCACCCTGGTCGGCGCGGTCAGCGAGATCCGGCCGCTGACCACCGAGGAGACGATGACCCAGGCGGGCGTCGGCATCGACGACCTCGCGGGGGTCGAGCACAAGACCACCACGACCGTGGCGATGGACTTCGGCCGGATCAGCATCGACGAGCGGTTGGTGCTCTACCTGTTCGGCACCCCCGGGCAGGAACGCTTCTGGTTCCTGTGGGACGGCCTGTTCGAGGGCGCGCTCGGCGCCGTGGTCCTGGTCGACACCCGACGCCTCGAGGTGTGCTTCGACGTGATCGGCCGACTGGAGGATCGCGCCGTGCCGTTCGTCGTGGCGATCAACACCTTCCCCGAATCGCCGATGCACTCCATCGACGACCTGCGCGTCGCCCTCGACCTGGACGAATCCGTACCGATGGTCGACTGCGACGCCCGCGAGCGCGGCTCCGGTCGGGACGTCCTGATGGCCCTCATGGAATACCTGTACACGCTCACCACGAACCGGGAGACGCCATGACCGCTCCTCCCCCCGCTCCGCCGCCCGGCTGCCCCGCGCACGCAGGCGCGACGGCCACCGAGGGCATCACGAGGTTGTACGGCCCGGAGACCATCGCGGACCCGGGCGCCGCGTACGAGCGGCTGCGCGCCGAACACGGGGCGGTCGCGCCGATCCTGGTCGACGGCGACTTCCCCGGCTGGCTGGTGCTGGGCTACCGGGAAAACCTGGAGGTCATGCGCACGCCGAGCCGGTTCTCCCGGGACGCGCGCAACTGGCGCGACTGGCGCGAGGGCCGGATCCCGCCGGACGCGACGATCCTGCCGATCATGGGATACCGCCCGGACTGTGTCTCCACCGACGGTGCCGAACACCAGCGGCTGCGCTCGGTGATCACCGAGAGCCTGGACCGGCTCGACCGGCGCAGCATCCGCAAGCACGTCCAGCAGGTGACCCACGAACTGGCCGACCGATTCGCCGGGGACGGACACGCGGACCTGGTCGCGCAGTTCGCGCAACAGTTGCCGATGTTGGTGATCGCGAAGCTGTACGGGCTGCCCGACGAGCTGGGTCCGCAGCTGGTACAGGCCAGTGCGGACCTGATGATGCAGAACGAACGTGCGCTGACCTCCAACGAGTTCATCCTCGACACGCTGCGCGAGCTGGCCGACCGCAAACGCGCGGAGCCGGGCGCCGACTTCCCGTCCTGGCTGATCGAGCACCCGAACCAGCTGACCGAGGACGAGGTACTGCACCACCTTCGGCTGGTCATGGTCGCGGCGAACGAGCTGACCATCGCGCTGATCGCGAACACGGCGCGGGTGGTGCTCTCCGACGACCGGTTCGCCGCGTCGCTGGCCGGCGCCCGGTTGACCCTGCCCGAGGCGATCGAGCAAGTGCTGTGGGACGAACCGCCGTTGTGGGTCATCCCGGGCCGCTGGGCGCTGGTGGACACCGAGTTGGGCGGTCGTCGGATCCGGGCCGGGGACCTGCTCGTCCTGGGCGTGATGGCGGGCAACCTCGACCCGAAGATCCGTACCGACATCACCGTCCCGGTGCACAACAACCGCGCGCACCTGGCCTTCAGCGGCGGCGCGCACGCGTGCCCCGGACAGGAGATCGGCCGGGCGATCACCGACACCGCACTCGACACGCTGCACGCCCGGCTCCCCGACATCCGCCTGACCCATCCGGGCGAGCCACCGGCCTGGCACGCAGCCACATGGGCCCGCTACCTCACCTCGCTGCCCGTCGACTACACCCCGGTGCCGGTGGTCGACCCCCCCGAATGGACCCCACCCCCACGCCCACCGCGCCCCCCGGCACCCCCGAAACCCCCGACCGCCCCACTCCCCACGACGTGGTGGTCCCGAGCGGCGACCTGGATCTTCGGCTGACCGAGCAAGGACCCGCGCCGCGCGGCGCGGTGCCGGCGGGCGCGGCGCGGACAAGCACGTTGCGGGCAAGAGCAGTCCGATCCGGGCGCGGCGCGATCCCGTGCGGGCGCAGTGCGGTCCGGGCGCGGTACGAGCGCAGTCCCGTGGGGGCGCGCGCGGTGCGGTCCCGTGCGGGCTCGGTGCGGTTTGCGGCGGCGAGCGGGCTCTGGCCGGGCCCGGCGCCGGGGGCGGCTTCGGCGCCCGGGCGCGGCGCGGACGGGTGCGGCGGCCCGCTTCTCGGCGCGGGCGGGTGTGTGCCAATCCGGGCCTGGGCGCGGCCCAACGCCCGCGCCGCGTTGGGGCGTTGCCCAAGGGCGTGGGCGCACCCGCGCCTCGGCGCTCGGGCGCTGCGCGCGCGGGTGCGGCCCGCTCCTCCGCGCGGGTGGGCGTGCCGGTCCGGGCCTGGGCGCGGCCCAACCCCCCCGGGCCGGGTCGGGGCGTTGCCCAAGGGCGTGGCCGCGCCCGCTCACGGCTTCGCGGTGATCACCCTCAGGAGGGTCGTGATCGTGGTGGCGGTCGACTCGCGGGCGGCGGTCAGGGATGGGCGTGGGTCGGCTCGGTTCGGGGTTGCGGCCAAGTGTTCGCGGAGCGTTCCCGTGTAGGCGATGTTCAGCGCCGTACCGACGTTGATCTTCGTCATGCCGGCGGCCACCGCCGCCCGCAGCTCGGCGTCCGGGACGCCCGAGGACCCGTGCAGCACCAGCGGTATGTCCACCGCCGCGCGCAACCGCGCGATCAGGTCGTGGTCGAGCGCGGCCGTACGATCGAGCATCGCGTGACTGCTGCCCACCGCGACGGCCAACGCGTCCACCCCGGTGGCCCGAACGTACGCCGCCGCCTCGGCCGGATCCGTCCGCGCACCCGGCGCGTGTGCGTCGAGCGCGGGATGCCCCGGCTTGCCGCCCACCTCGCCGAGTTCGGCCTCCAGCGTGATGCCGCGCTCGTGCGCCCAGGCCGCCGCGTCCGCCGTGGCCGCCACGTTCTGCGCATAGGGCAGCCGCGACGCGTCGAACATCACCGACCCGATCCCGCTCCCCTCGGCAGCCCGCAGCAGCTCGACCGATTCGACATGGTCCAGGTGCAGCGCGACCGGTACGGCCGCCTCCTCCGCGAGCACCCGACACGCGGCGGCCAGCGGTCCGAGCCGCCCGCGCCGAAACTTCACCGCGTTCTCACTGATCGCCAGCACGACCGGCAGCGCCGCCGCCTCGGCGGCCATGATCACCGCCTCGGCGTGCTCGAGGGTGATCACGTTGAACGCGGCCACCCCCACCCCGTCCGCCCGCGCCGCGTCGGTCAATGTCCCCGTCGAGGTCAACGCCATCCCACCGCTCCCGTCCACTAGGAAATCCGGCCCGGCCGCCGCTCATCCCGGCGGCTCCACCGCGTCCACCCGCACCCGGGGTCGCCAACTCCGGTACAACTCGCCCGCCACGTCGCCCGCCGCTGGCGCCGCCACCGCCGCGGCCGACAGCGCCACCGCGTCCCGCAGTCGCTCCGGCCACGGACTGTCCTCGGCCATCCCACGAGCCAGGGCCGCGACCGCCGCGTCCCCGGCCCCGGTCGCGTTCCCCCGCACCGCATCGGGCGGCACCGCCCGCCACCACCCCACGTCCGTAGCGGCCAACACCCCATCCGGGCCGAACGACGCGACCACCGCCAGATCGGCCCGCGTCCCCGCCGACAACCGGGCCACCGCCCGCAGCGGATCGGACTCGCCGGTCGCCGCGCGCAGTTCGTCCGCGTTCGGCTTGACCACATCCGGCCCGGCCGCGACACCGGCGACCAGGGCCGGCCCCGAGGCATCCAACAACACCGGCACCCGCGCGGCCCGCGCGGCCCGCACCAGTTCCGCGTACCCATCCACCGGCACCCCCGGCGGCAGACTCCCCGACAGCACCAACACCGAGGCTGCGGGCAGGAGTTCGGCCACCGCGCCGACCAGTCGGGCCCAGTCCTCGGTGGTCCGCGCCGGGCCGAGTTCGTTCAGCGACGTCGCGCCGCCCGACGCGGTCTCCACGATCGTCGTGGTGTTCCGCGTCTCGCCCGACACCGGCACCGAGGTCAACGCCAGGCCCGCCGCCACGAGGTCGGCCCGTATTCGCTCACCCGTGGCACCCCCCAACGGAGCCACCGCCGTGACGGCGACCCCCAGCGAGTGCAACACCCGGGCGACGTTGATCCCCTTGCCGCCGGCCCGCCCGGCCACGGACAGCGGCCGATTCGCCCGGTGGTGGGCCAACCGCTCCAGGTGATAGGTCACGTCCCAGGCCGGATTCGGCGTCACGGCGACGATCACGACGCCCACCCACCGATCCGGGCGCCGAGCACGTCCCTCACGACGCGTCCAGCACCACGGAACGGGTGAGGTGGCGCGGCTCGTCCGGGTTCAACCCGCGGCTCTCCGCGATCGCGACGGCGAGCTTCTGTACCCGGATCAGCTCGGCCATCGGATCCAGCACACCGGCCACGAACGTCCCGCCCGTCGCCGCCACCTGCTCGGCCAGCCCCTCCGGTACCGGACCGAACACCCACGTGATCCGGTTCGGCGCGGCGATGCTGATCGGCCCGTGCCGGTACTCCATCACCGGGTAGCTCTCCGTCCACGCCCCCGCCGCCTCGCGCATCTTCAACGCGGCCTCCGCCGCGAGCCCGGCCGACCACCCCGAGCCGAGGAAGGTGAACTGCTCCGCCGCCACGAACGCCGGCTCGGGCGCCCGGGCCACCGCCACCTCCGCGTCCCGCACGGCCGCGCCCAGATCCTCGCCCAGATGCGCGCGCAGCAGGGCCAGGGCCGTGGTGGCGAACCTGGTCTGCACGACGGACCGCTCGTCGGCGAAGTCGAGCAGCACGATCTCGTCCGCCGCGTCGACGATCGGCGTGCCGGGCGTGCCGGTGATCGCGGTCGTCGCCACCGCGCCGCGGACCTCGGCCAGCAGACGCAGCACCTCGGTCGTGGTGCCGGAGCGGGTCAACGCCACGACCCGGTCGTAGTCCCGGACCCCGGGGAACTCGGAGGCCGCGAACGCGTCGGTGACCCCGAGCCCGGCCCGCTCGCGCAACACCGCGTATGCCTGCGCGATGAACCACGAGGTCCCGCACCCGACGATCGCGACCCGCTCACCGGGCTTCGGCAGTCCGGCGCAGTCCCCGGCCAGCGCGGCGGCGCGGGCCCACAGTTCGGGCTGGGTGGCGATCTCGGCAGAGGTGTGGCTCACGGTCGTCATGGCGCTCCCGGGGTCCTGGACAGTGCGCGATGTTGCGCACCGCTGCACTCAGATGCGTGAAACTATTCATTTGATAGCAGTTTCACGCACGAATGAGCAATCCCGCGCACGGCAATCCGGCCCGACTCACCCGGGTTCGTCCGCAAAATCCCCCAGCGTCGACCGTCACCGACCCGTCGCCGCCGCCCGAGCAGCCCGAGTCGCCCACCAACGCCCGGCCCCGACGCCACGGCCCCGACGACCGCACGGCGCGGGCGCCCGACTCCGCGCGCGATCGATTCGTGCCGACCCCGACCCGCATATCGACTATCGACGCACGAGGCACACCGACAACAACCGCCCATCCCGCCCCGCGAATGCACTCCGCCAAATGGACCCGCCGACGCCCGCGGCATATTCACAAAACCCGTCTCGCCCCCGGGCGTGTCATCCGTGATTGCCGATGATTGCCGATGATTGCCGATCGACTTTCCGTTCGACGAATTGATCGCACTCCGCGCTTTTCCGAGCGTGCCGCGCGCGATATCTCCTCCGAAACCGGCGACCGGACCCCTGAGCACATTCACCCGGACAGCCGACAAAATCGGGAAGCCGAACCCGGCTATTTCACCGTCGACCCGCCGCCCCACCATTACCGAGCGCATCGGATTCCGGAAATGCACCGCCCGCCGCTTTCCGGCCGCGCCATCGGGCGGGTCGCCCGCCCCCACCGAGCCGGCCCGGGCGTCCACCGGCCCGCATCGACCCGCCGGGGCCCGCCGGGGCCGTGCGGACCGTGCGTAACGCGGCGGAGGGCGGGCATTCTGAAGACAGGTTCAGGACCGTACGACCGACTCCGATGCCCGACCCCAACCACCCGACCCGGATCCGCGCCGATCCGCATCCACCCCGAAATCCGCCCCCGTCATCGGCGCTCGGCCGGCTCGATCCCCGGCCCCGACGGCCGTGCCGGGCCCGGAAACCCGGGCCCACCGGCACGATCGCGCAGTTCACGGGGCCGTCCCGCACACTGGGGAACCGACCGCTCGAAGCCGCTGCGGACCGACGTGACCCAGGTCACCCTCGTGGAGGCGTAACACTTGTACCGATCGGAGCGATGCCTTGAGTGGCGCCGGCAGCGCCGACGGATCCGGTCCCGCGGATCCGTCATCGATTCGGTGTAGTTGCGGCGCCGCAGCATGCCCGCGTGAACCGAGAGGTTATTTGTGACCCCGAGCTCGTCCAGCACGCTTCCCAACAGAATCGCCGAATCGGAATCTCTGGTGGCGCTCATCGAGCGTGGCCGTGCCGAAGGATCGATTACCGGCGAGGACATACGCCGAGCCTTCGAAACCGATGCCATCCCTGCGACGCAGTGGAAGAGCATCCTCCGTAGCCTCAACGAGGTCCTCGATGAGGCCGGTGTGACGTTGACCGTCAACCCGGTCAAAGAGACCCAACGGAGAGACGTAGCCACAACTCGGCGATCTGTCAAGAAGACGCTATCCACGCGCTCAACCCGTGTCAAGAACACAGAGACCTTGCCCGCGCAAGTCACGCCCGCGGCAACGGAATCGGGAGAGTCCGTCGTGGAATCTGCTCCGAAGCCGAAGAAGGCCGCAGCCAAGAAGAAGACCGCGGCCAAGAAGACCACCACCGAGACGACCCCCGTCGAGTCGACCGCCCCCAAGGACGGCGACGAGGCGCTGGTCGAAGAAGACCTGTTCGACGAGCCCGCCGAGGCCGCGGCCCCCGAGGTCGGTCCCAGCGGCTTCGTGCTCACCACCGACGAGGACGACGCCCCGCAGCAGCAGGTGACCACGCCGGGTGCCACCGCGGACCCGGTCAAGGACTACCTGCGGCTGATCGGCAAGGTCTCGCTGCTCAACGCCGAGCAGGAGGTGTCGATCGCCAAGCGGATCGAGGCCGGCCTGTTCGCGTTGGAGAAGCTGGACTCCGAGCCCGGCCTGACCCCCCAGTTCCGGCACGAGCTGGAACTGGTCGCCGAGGACGGCAAGCGGGCCAAGAACCACCTCCTGGAGGCCAACCTCCGTCTGGTGGTCTCGCTGGCCAAGCGCTACACCGGCCGCGGCATGCTCTTCCTGGACCTGATCCAGGAGGGCAACGTCGGTCTCATTCGCGCGGTCGAGAAGTTCGACTACACGAAGGGCTTCAAGTTCTCCACGTATGCCACGTGGTGGATCCGCCAGGCGATCACCCGCGCCATGGCCGACCAGGCACGCACCATCCGCATCCCGGTGCACATGGTCGAAGTGATCAACAAGCTGGCCCGCGTCCAGCGCCAGATGCTCCAGGACCTGGGCCGCGAGCCCACCCCGGAGGAGCTGGCCAAGGAACTCGACATGACCCCGGAAAAGGTCGTCGAGGTACAGAAGTACGGGCGCGAGCCGATCTCCCTGCACACCCCCCTCGGCGAGGAGGGCGACAGCGAGTTCGGTGACCTGATCGAGGACACCGAGGCGATCCGGCCGGCCGACGCGGTCAGCTTCACGCTGCTCCAGGAACAGCTGCACTCGGTCCTGGACACCCTCGCCGAGCGCGAGGCCGGCGTGATCTCGATGCGCTTCGGGCTCACCGACGGCCAGCCCAAGACCCTCGACGAGATCGGCAAGGTCTACGGGGTCACCCGCGAGCGAATCCGCCAGATCGAGTCGAAGACCATGTCGAAGCTGCGCCACCCGTCCCGCTCCCAGGTCCTGCGCGACTACCTGGACTAGTGCCGGCCGCGGCACCAAAGCAGGACCCCGGGTACGGACGGACCGCCCACCGGCGGCCTCCGTCCGTACCCGGCGCAATGCCCTTCGCGATGTCGCGGGGGATCTCGGTTACGGCTCCAGGCGATGCGGTCCCCGAAACAGGAACGTCGCATCGCGGATCGAGGGCAGCTCCAGGAGCAACATCAACAACCGGCCCAGCCCCAACCCCAGGCCGCCGTGCGGCGGGGTGCCGTAGCGGAAGCAGTCCAGGTAGGACGCGAGCGGTGCCGCGTCCAGCCCCTTCTCCCCCAGCTGCGCCAGCAGCCGCTCGTGGCGGTGCTCGCGCTGCGCGCCCGTGGTGATCTCGACGCCCTTCCAGAGCAGGTCGAAGCTCTCCGTGACGGTGGGGTCGTCGTCCGGGCGCAGATGGTAGAACGGCCGGATCTCGGCCGGGAAGCCGGTCACGAAGACGAATTCGTGCCCGGTCTCGGCGGCGATCAGCGCGCCCAGTGTCCGCTCCCCCTCGGGGTCCAGGTCGATCCGGGTCCCGGTCGG
This sequence comes from Embleya sp. AB8, assembly GCF_049739465.1. Lineage (NCBI taxonomy): Bacteria > Bacillati > Actinomycetota > Actinomycetes > Kitasatosporales > Streptomycetaceae > Embleya > Embleya sp. AB8. The sequence continues at coordinate 23,454 of NZ_JBMHHY010000032.1, read as the reverse complement.
GTCCCAGCCGCCGGTGCGCAGTCGGGCCAGCGCGTCGGCCATCGTGATCCGTGGGAACGGCCGCTCGGGGACCGTGACTTCGACCCCCGACAGCCGCTCGATGGTCGCGCCGTGCACCTCCCGGACATCGGCCAGTACGGCGACCAACAGCCGCTCCTCGAAGGCCATCACGTCCTCGACCCCGTCGATCCAGGCGAGTTCGGCATCCACCCCGGTGAACTCGGTGGCGTGCCGGGAGGTGAAGGACGGCTCGGCCCGAAAGACCGGCCCGATCTCGAAGACCCTGTCGATCCCACCGGCGATCGCCATCTGCTTGTAGAACTGCGGCGATTGGGCCAGATAGGCCGGGCGGCCGAAGTAGTCCACGGTGAACACCTCGGCACCGGATTCGGACGCGGTGCCCATCAGCTTGGGCGTATGCAGTTCGGTGAAGCCCTCGGCCGCGGTGACCCGGCGCATCGCCTGCTCGACGGTGGTCTGTACGTCCAACATCAGCCGCCGCTCGGGCCGACGTAGGTCGAGGAAGCGCCAGTCCAGCCGCCGGTCGGATCCGGTATGCGCGTCGATCGGCAGCCCGGCCTCGGCGAGCGACACGATCTCGACCCGCTCCGGAACCAGCTCCAAGCCGCCCAGCCGGACCACCTCGTTGGCCACGACCTTGCCGGTGACCCGTACCGCCGACTCCAGGGTCACCCGCTCGAACGCGGCCTCGATCGAGTCGTCGACACCGGCCCCGGCGCGGGAGTGGGTGACCTGGACCTGGCCGGTGTGGTCCCGAACCACGACGAACTGCATCCGCCGTTGCAACCGGAGGGTGTCGACCCAGCCGTAGACGGTGACGGTCTCGTCGACCCGCCCGGGCAGGTCGCGAACGAGGGTGCGGGGGGTATGGCTGCCCGTCATGACGGCAACTCCCTTGGTTGCGGGCGCGTTGCTCGCGCCTGGTACGGCGGGCGGTAAACGGCCGCCCGCGGGGACTGCGAGCGTAGGGGGCACGGAAACCGGTGTCATCCGGTTATTCGGTGTCCCGGCACCAGGCCACGGGGCCAGACCACGTCACCCGGGTGCCGCTAAACCCGCAGCCATAAAGGCGAACGCAACGGGTGGAGCGGGCGGGTAAAAAAACCACCGCCCGCCTGGGTTCACCCCGCCGCCACGACCGGCGCCGAACCCGCCACAACCGACCCGGCTCGGCCGAACCGCAAGGCCACCAGCGCGGTCCCCGCAACCCCCGCCCCGGCAAGCAGGACCGCCGTGCGCAGACCCCCCACCGAGGACGCGTCGCCGTTGGCCACCGCGACCAGGATCGCCAACCCCACCGCGCCGCCGATCTGCTGTGCCGTGGAGGCCATCCCGGACGCGATGCCCTGTTCGTGGCCGGCCACCCCGACCGCCGCGGCGCCGAACATCAGCGTGTACCCGGCGCCCTGGCCGAGACCCAGGACCAACAGGCCCGGCACCATCGACAGGTAGGACCCGTCGGCCGACATCGACAGGCCGACCACCACCGTGCCCGCCGCGCCCACCAGCAGGCTCGCGATCATCGCCGTACGCGAACCGAACCGGGTCGCGGCCCGCCCGCCGAGCAGCGAACCGACGGTGATCGCGCCCATCGGGACCAGGTAGGCCAGGCCCGTCTCCAACGCGCTGTAGCCCTTGACGACCTGGAAGTAGACGGTGAGGAAGTAGGCGAGAGTGCCGATCGTCGCCATGTACAGGAACGTCACGGCCATCCCCGTGCTCAGGTTCCGGCCGCGCAGCAGGCGCAGTGGCATCAGCGGGTCCGGGCTGCGGCGTTCGATGGACAGGAACGCGCCGATCAGCACCACCCCCAAGCCGACGCTCGCCAGGATCGGCGCGGAGGTCCAGCCCGACTCGGGAGCCTGGACGAACGCGAACACGATCGCGATGGTGCCCACGGTCGAGGTGAGCGCGCCGGCCAGGTCGAACCGACGGTTCCCACGAGCGGCGAGGTCCGCCGGGATCAGCCGGAGCGCGGCCGAGGCGGCGAGGCCGGCCAGTGGCACGTTGACGTAGAAGACCGCCTGCCAGCCCAGGAATTGGGTCAACACACCGCCGAGCAGCGAGCCGACGATCATCCCACTGCCACCCGCCGCGCCCCACACCGCGAAGGCTCGATTACGTTCCTTGCCCTCGGCGAACAACGTGCCGACCAGGGTCAGCGTCGCCGGGAAGAGGAAGGCGCCGCCCACGCCCTGCACCGCCCGGGCCGCGATCAGCAACCCGGGATCGACGGCCAGGCCGCCGGCCAGGGACGAACCGGCGTAGAGCGAGAGGCCGAGGACGAACATCCGCCGAGGCCCGTACAGGTCGCAGGCCCGACCGCCGAGGAGCAGCAGGCCGCCGAACGCGACGGCGTAGGCGCTGATCACCCATTGCAGGCTCTGCGCGGTGAAGCCGAGGCCGCTGCCGATCTCGGGCAGGGCGACGTAGACGATGTTGTAGTCGACGGAAATGATCAGTTGGGCAAAGGCGAGCAGGGCCAGAATCAGGCCGGCGCGTCGGGCCCCGGAGCGGGTGGTGTCGGCCGTGCGGCTCGCTGTCGGTTGTGCGTGTGCGGTGCTCATGACGACGAATCTAGGTGCGCAGGCGACCCGGTATAGGGTGCAGTTTCATGTCGAAAAGCAAGGTCAATTCCGAGGCCGGCACCGAGGCTGATCCCGGGGTCGACGCCGGAGTCGGTGCCGGGGTCGGGGTCGGCGTCGCGGCCGGCTCCGAGGTCGGCGCCGCCGAGTGGAGCGGCCGGGATCTGCATCTGGAGCTGGCCGGTACGGGCAGTCGGCGGGCCGGGTTGATCCGGGCGATCCGGGAGGCGATCCGTACCGGGCGGCTCGCGCCGGACACGCCGCTGCCGCCGTACCGCTCGCTCGCGGCCGATCTGGGCATCGCCCGGAACACGGTCGCGGACGCCTACGCGGAGCTGGTGGCGGAGGGCTGGCTGACGGCGCGTCAGGGGTCCGGTACGCGGGTTGCCCGGCGGGCCGCCCCGGTGGCCGCGCCGCGCCCCCGTACGCCGGCCCGGCGGGCCGCCGGGCCGGTGTACGACCTGCGCCAGGGCCAGCCGGACGCGGCGTCGTTCCCGCGCGCGGCGTGGGTCGCGTCCGCGCGCCGGGCGTTGACCGCGGCGCCGAGCGAGGCGTTCGGGCCGGGTGATCCGCGCGGGCGGCCGGAGTTGCGGGTCGCACTGACGGAGTATCTGGCCCGGGTACGTGGGGTGCGCACCCACCCGGACCGGATCGTGGTCTGCTCGGGCTATGCGCACGCGCTTCGCCTGCTGTTCGGCGGCGGTGTGTTGCGCGGGCCGGCCGCGGTGGAGTCGTACGGGCTGGCCTTCCACCGGTCCATCCTGGCCACCGCGTCGATCCGGACCTTGCCGCTGGCGGTCGACGAACACGGCGCCGACCCGGGCGAGTCGACCGCGCTGTCCGGTGCGCGGGTGGCGCTGCTGACCCCGGCGCACCAGTTCCCCACCGGCGTCCCGCTCGCGCCGGAGCGCCGGGTCACCGCGCTCGACTGGGCCCGGGCGCGGGGCGGGATCGTGGTGGAGGACGACTACGACGGCGAGTTCCGCTACGACCGGCGGCCGGTCGGCGCGGTCCAGGGGATGGATCCGGACCGGGTGGTCTACATCGACTCGGTCAGCAAGAGCCTGTCCCCGGCGATCCGGCTCGGCTGGATGGTGCTGCCGGACCACCTGGTCGAGGACGTCCTGACCGCCAAGGGCCTGCGTGAGGCGTGGGCGGGCGTGACCGACCAACTCACCCTGGCCGACTTCATCGAGGGCGGCCACTACGACCGCCACATCCGCCGAATGCGGCAGCGCTACCGAGCCCGCCGCGACCACTTGGTGACGGCGCTGGCCGAGCACGTACCGGAGGCCACGGCCACCGGCATCGCGGCGGGCCTGCACGCGGTCCTGCGGCTGCCGGCGGGCACGGAAGCCAAGTCGGTCGAGGCCGCGAAGCGGGAGGGGTTGGCCCTCGACGCCCTGTCGACGTTCCGACACCCGGACGCGGCGGGCGCTGCGGAAGACGGATTGGTGGTCGGCTACGCCACTCCCCCGGACCACGCGTACCCGGCAGCGTTGGCAGCCCTGTGCCGAGCACTGCGGGCGGCCCTGGACGGGTAGGCGGGTCCGGGCAGAGACGCGGTTCGCAAGCGGAACGAGCATCGGGCCGGGCAGAGTCGCAACCGCAGCCAATCCACCAACTCCCGCGCGGCCACGCCGGAGGCCGCGGGGCCGGACCAGGCCGCCCGGGTGCCTCCGAATCCGCAGCCATCGAGGTTCACGCAACGGGTGGAGCGGGTGGGTACACAACCCCCCGACTACGCCAACGCGTTGACGATCGTCGTGAAGACCGCAGGGAGCCGGTGGGCCATCGGGACGATCAGGCGCGCAGTGCCGGGACGGGCCCGCGCGGCCAAAAGCGCCTCGGTCAGGACCCTGTGCCGGCGCGTCAGGCTGCGCCAAGTCGCCTCGTAGCCGCCGGGGTTGCCCGTCGTGATCGCGGCGATCAGGGCCTCGGCCGTGGCCAGGGCCAGGGCGATGCCCTCGCCCGTGAGCGCGTCCGTGTACCCGGCGGCGTCGCCGACCAGCAGGACCCGGCCCGCCACCCGGCTACGAGCCCGGCGGCGCAACGGCCCCGCGCCGCGTACTGCCCCCGTCGGGGCGCCCGCCAGCCGCGCCGCCAAGGCCGGGAACGCGGCCAGCTGGTCGGCGTACGGGCGCCCTCGTGGGCCCAGGACCGCGACGCCGACCAGCTCCGGCCCGACCGGCGTCACGTACGCCTCGCCGCCCGGCGACCAGTGCACCTCGACGAAGTCCGTCCACGGCGCGATCGAGTAGTGCCGGCGCAGCCCATAGCGCCGCGCCCGGCGATCCGGCGGTACCGGACCGAGCGTGGCCCGGATCGGCGAGTGCAGCCCGTCCGCCGCCGCCAGCCAGCGCGCGGTCAGGCCGGCGGCCGATACCGTGTCCGCCTGCTGCCGGATCTCGGTGACCCGGCCGACCCGGTGCTCCACGCCGAGTGCCGAGGCCCGTTCGTACAGCGCCGCGTGCAGTGTGGTGCGCCGTACCCCCAGGCCCGGTCCGTCCCGAAAGCGCGCCTCGACCGCGTGCCGGGCGTCCACGTACCGGATGCCGGCCAGCGGCCGACCCGGGACCGTGATGCCGAGTCGGCCGAGCGCGGCCACGCCCGTCGGCATCAGTCCCTCGCCGCACGCCTTGTCCACGGGCATCGGCCGGGGTTCGACCACGACCACCCGAAGTCCCGCGCGCGCGCCGTAGATCGCGGTGGCCAGGCCCGCCGGACCGCCGCCCGCGACGAGCAGGTCGATCACGCGGTCGCCGCCGACAGCGCGGCCGATTCACAGCGGATCCGGACCGCCATCAGCGCGGCGTTGAGCACGGTGAAGACCGCCGCGGTGACCCAGGCGCCGTGTACCAGGGGCAGTGCCAATCCCTCGACGGCGACCGCGACGTAGTTCGGATGCCGAAGCCAAGGCAGCCGATACGGCCCGCGCCGGACCAGCGGCAACCCGGGGACGACCACCACCTGGGTATTCCAGCGCGGCCCGAGCGCGGTGATGCACCACCAGCGCAGCGCCTGGGCGGCAACCACGAGGGCGACCATCGTCCACCCGAACCAGGGTACGAAGTCCCGCCGGCCCAGCCCCACTTCGAGCACACACCCGGCCAACAGGCCGACGTGCAGGGCGACCATCGGCAGGTAGTGGCGCTGTCCGCTGACCACTCCGCCGCGCGCCAGGCTCCAGGCCAGATTGCGACGCGAGACCACCAACTCCGCGACGCGTTCGAGCGCGACCAGGCCCACCAGTGCGAAATACCAGGAGTACCGGACGTACTCGAAGTGCCCGAAGTGCCCGAGGTCCCAGTGCATCGCGATCTACCACTCCAGGAGGACGAGTTCGGAGCAGAACCCCGGGCCCATCGCGATCATCAGGCCCGGCGTGCCGGGATCGGGTCGGGCGGCCATCGTGTCGCGCAGTACGTGGAGCACCGAGGTGGAGGACAGATTCCCGGTCGCGGCGAGCGATCGCCAGGTCGAGTCGAGGGCTCCGGAGGGGAGTTCGAGTACCTCCTCGATCGCTTCGAGGACCTTCGGACCGCCCGGGTGGCAGACCCACGCGGTGATGTCGGCTGTGGTCAGGTCGTGTTCGGCGAGGAACAGGCGGACGTCGTCGGCGAGATACTCGCGCACGACGGCCGGCACCGTCGCGTCCAGCACGATGCGAAAGCCCGAGCCGCCGATGTCCCAGCCCATCACCCGGGCCGAGTCCGGGTACATCCGACTGCGGCTGGAGACCACCCGCGGCCCGTGCCCCGGCCCGGTCCGGGCGTCGCCGCACGCGATCAGCGCCGCCGCGCCGTCGCCGAACAGGGCGCCCGCGACGAGGTTGGCGATCGACGCGTCGTCGCGCTGGAGGGTGAGCGAGCACAGTTCGACCGAGACCAGCGCCGCGACATGCTCGGGCCAGCCCCGCAGGTAGTCGTGTACCCGGGCGATCCCGGCCACGCCCGCCACGCAGCCGAGCCCGAACACCGGTAGCCGCTTGATGTCCCGGCGCAGCCCGAGCCGGCCGACGAGGCGGGCGTCGATCGAGGGCACCGCCAGGCCCGTCACCGTGGTGAACACGATCAGGTCGAGGTCGCGCGCGCCGAGTCCGGCGGCGCCGAGCGCGGATTCGAGCGCCTCGGCGGCGAGTTCGACCGCGACGTCGAGGTAGGCGTCGTTGGCCGCGCCGAAGTCGTCCAGTTTGGCGTAGTGGTCCAGCGGCAGGGCCAGATGGCGGGTGTCCACGCGGGCGCCCGCGTGTACCCGCTCCAGGACGCGCCGATCGGCGCCCGCCGGCAGGCACATGGCCGCGAACGCTTCGGTGATCTCGGCTTGCGGGTATCGATGCGGCGGCAGTGCGCCACGGACTGCGGCGATGCGGGTCATGGCACGTTGTTTGCCCGCCCGCGCCGCCCCCATGCACCGACTGCACCAACGCCCCGCACCGACCACCCCAGCCACGGACCGCACCCCCGCCTCGCCCGCACCGTCGAAAGGACACCCACGTGAGTGACATCGCCGCCCCGACCGGCCCTCCTCCGCCCCCGCCCCGCCGCGAATCCGCCCCGGCGCTCGGCCTCCTGCTCGCCTGCCACCCCGGCCCCACCGTCGCGGTCACCACCCTGGTCACCGCGCTCGCCGCCGCGGCCGGTCGGGATGCCGGGGGCTGCGCGCTGGTCGGCGCGGCCGTGCTCAGCGGTCAGTTGTCCGTCGGGTGGTGCAACGACGCGGTGGACGCGGCCCACGATCGGGCCGCCGGGCGGACCGGCAAGCCGGTGCCGGCCGGCCTGGTCGGGGCCGAACGGGTGGCGCTGGCCGCCCGATCGGCGCTGGTGGTGTGCGTACCGCTGTCGTACGCGTCGGGGCCCGCGGCCGGCACCGTGCATCTGCTCGGGGTGGGCGCCGCGTGGGCGTACGACCTGGGCATCAAGGGCACCGCCGGGTCCTGGGTCCCCTACGCGATCGGCTTCGGCAGCCTGCCCGCGTTCGTCGCGTTCGGTCTGCCCGGTCGGCCGTCGCCCACGTGGTGGATCGTCGCGGCCTCGGCCCTGCTCGGCTGCGGGGCACATCTGGCGGACGCGCTGCCGGACCTGGCCGACGATCGGGCCAACGGCGTACGCGGCCTGCCGCATCGACTCGGGCCGACCGGGATCCGGGTACTCACCCCGCTGCCGCTGCTGGCCGCAACAGCCCTGTTGGCGTACGGGTGTTCGGATCGGGCGGGTCGGGCGGCACTGGTCGGCGCGGCCACGCTGGCCGCCGCCGGCACATTGCTCGGCGGGCGGCATCCCCGCGTCCCGTTCGCCACATCGGTGGCCGTCGCCGCGATCGACGTGAGTCTGCTGTTGCGACGGGGTACGGGCATCGCACGATCCACCGCCCGGCTCACCCGACGATCATCCCGCCAATGCGCGTAGACCCATGGCCCAGCAGAGCCGTTTCGGTATGTCCTGGAAAAGCAGCCGAACGCATGAGATAACGAGACCCTTGCTTGACATCCTGTCAAATTGGATCTTCGTATTTAACATTCTGTCCCATTGTCCAGGTTCCGAGCACCAGGAAATCATTCATGCCCATGGCTCGATCCCGGATTCGCCTACCTCACCCGCCGATCGGGCACCGCGAGCCACCTCGTGCCGTGCCGGCCACTCTGTCCCGCCTTATCTGGAGGAACCCGCACATGAGCCGACGTCTCACCCACCGCCGCCTGTTCGCGACCGCCGCCACGCTGGTCGCGGGCTCGATGCTGCTCACCGGCTGCGGGGACAGCGGCGGCAGCAGCGGGCAGGGCAAGAAGGACGAGAACGCGCCGTTCTTCAAGATGTTGCCGCCCGACATCCAGAAGTCCGGCAAGGTCACCATCGGTTCCGAGGTCGCGTACGCGCCGATCGAGTTCATGAAGGACGGCAAGCCGGTCGGCGTCGACCCCGAACTGGCCGCCGCGCTCAGCAAGCAGCTCGGCGTGAAGTACGAGTACAAGAACTCGCAGTTCGACTCGCTGATCACCGGGATCACCTCCAAGCGCTTCGACCTGGTGATGTCCGCGATGACCGACAAGAAGGAACGCCAGGGCCAGGGCCTGTCGTTCGTCGACTACTTCCGCGCCGGTACCTCGATCCTGGTGCAGAAGGGCAATCCGCAGAACATCAAGTCGCTCGACGACCTGTGCGGCAAGACGGTCGCGCTCCAGCAGGCGACCACCAACGAGGACGTCGCCACCGCCCAGTCCAAGAAGTGTCAGGACGCGGGCAAGGGCGCGATCACCATCCAGAAGTACGAGCACGACGGCGAGGCCCTGCTCAAGCTCAAGTCCGGCGCCGCGGTCGCCGACCTCAACGACTTCCCCGTGGCCGCCTACAACGCGCAGACCTCGGGCGGCGGCAACGACTTCCAGGTCACCGGCGACCAGATCGAGGCCGGGCTGTACGGAATCGGCGTCGCCAAGGACAACACGCAGCTCCAGCAGGCGCTGAAGTCGGCCCTCGAAGCCCTGATCAAGAACGGCGAGTACGCCAAGGTCCTGGCCAACTGGAAGGTCGAGGCGGGCGCCGTCACCGAGGTCACCATCAACGGCGCCACCTCCTGACCCAGGGGTCCGGCCCGCGCCGCCCGAAGGTGGCCGGGCCGGACCCGGTGGGCCGGCCCACCGGTCCACCGTCGACCGCTTCCGCACTCGCGCTGCATGAGGAGGTCACTCGCCCGTGACCACGCCTGCCCAACCCGCCGCCGACAAAGAGCCGGTCAAGCGGGAACCCATCAAAGCGATCCCCGTGCCGCACTACGGCCGTTGGGTCGCCGCCGTCGTGGTCCTGGCGCTGGTCGGCCTCCTGATCAACGCGTTCGCGAACGCGAAGATCCACTGGAACGTGACCGGCGACTACCTGTTCGACGCGCAGATCATGAAGGGCGCCGGCAACACGCTGCTGATCAGCCTCTACTCGATGGCGGTCGGGCTCGTACTCGGCGTGATCGCGGCGATCGGGCGACTGTCCGGCAACCCGGTCACCTCGACCGTCGCATCGTTCTACATCTGGTTCTTCCGCGGTACGCCGGTGCTGGTCCAGCTGCTCATCTGGGGCAACCTCGCGCTGGTCTTCCCGACCATGTTCGGCCAGAACACCAACGACGTGATCACCCCGCTGATGGCGGCGCTGCTCGGCCTCGGCATCAACGAGGGCGCGTACATGGCGGAGATCGTGCGCTCCGGCATCCAGTCGGTGGACGAGGGCCAGACCGAGGCCGCGCAGGCGCTCGGCATGTCCAAGGGCCGCACCCTGCGCCGGATCGTGCTCCCGCAGGCGATGCGAGTGATCGTGCCGCCGACCGGCAACGAGTTCATCAACATGCTCAAGACGTCCTCGCTGGCCAGCGCGGTGGTCTACCCCGAGCTGCTGCAGAAGGCGAAGGACGTGTACACGCACAACCTCGCCGTGATGGAACTGCTCTTCGCGGCCTGCTTCTGGTATCTGCTGCTTACTACGGTGTTCAGCATCGGCCAGTACTACCTCGAACGGTACTTCGCGCGCGGGTCCAGTCGAGCCTTGCCGCCCACCCCGCTCCAGCGGATCATGGCCAACGTGTTCACCGTCCGGCATCCGGGGGTCAAGACCCGATGAGTACCACTTTCGACAAGCCCGCCCCCCGCGCGGCGGACCCCGGCCGGCCGATGGTCCGGGCCCAGGACGTCTGCAAGTCGTTCGGCCCGCTCGAAGTGCTCAAGGGCATCGACTTGGAGGTCGCGGCCGGCGAGGTGATGTGCATCGTCGGCCCGTCGGGCTCGGGCAAGTCCACGTTCCTGCGCTGCATCAACCACCTGGAGAAGGTCAACGCCGGCCGACTGTGGGTGGACGGCGATCTGGTCGGCTACCGGGAGAAGGACGGCAAGCTCTACGAGCTCAAGGACAGCGAGGTCGCGCTGAAGCGCCGGGACATCGGCATGGTGTTCCAGCGCTTCAACCTGTTCCCGCACATGACCGCGGCGGGCAACATCATGGAGGCGCCGGTCCAGGTCAAGGGAATAGGCAAGCCGGAGGCCCGGGCCCGCGCGCACCAACTCCTGGAGCGGGTCGGCCTGGCCAACAAGGCCGACGCCTACCCCGCGCAACTCTCCGGCGGCCAGCAGCAGCGGGTGGCGATCGCCCGGGCGCTGGCGATGGACCCCAAGTTGATGTTGTTCGACGAGCCGACCTCCGCGCTCGACCCCGAACTGGTCGGCGAGGTGCTGGACGTGATGCGCGGCCTGGCCGTGGACGGCATGACGATGATCGTGGTCACCCACGAGATGGGCTTCGCGCGCGAGGCCGGCGACTCGCTGGTGTTCATGGACGACGGCCTGATCGTCGAGTCCGGGGTGCCGCGCGAGGTACTGAGCAATCCGCAGCACGAGCGGACTAGGACGTTCTTGTCGAAGGTGTTGTGAGGTCGCGGGGGTGCGGTGAGGCGCGGTGAGGCGTGGTCAGGGGCAGCGAGGCGCGGTGAGGCGAGGCGCAGCGCGGTGAGGCGCGGCGCGAAAGTCCCCCTGGTGGTGACGCCGTGGTGAGCCTGCGGTGATCCCGTCGTGAGCCCGCGGTGATCCTGTGGTGACGTCGTGCGAGGGTCGTGGTCCATCCTTGCCGGCGGGTCGCCCCGGACGGAGCAATTCCGTTCGGGGTTGCGGGTCGGTGGGGTAGGGGCATGGGTGCAACCCGGCTCTGGAGTCCGGGGGAACCACACCGCAGAGGAATACGTCATGCCACACACCGCCGACCGCCTCACCGCTCTGGCCGAGGGAATGCTCGGCCGCCCCATGCCGATCCGGATCCGGGCCTGGGACGGCAGTGAAGCCGGACCGCCCGACGGTCCGACCCTGGTCGTCCGGAACCGGCGCGCGCTGCGCCGACTGCTCTGGAAGCCGGGGGAACTGGGCTTCGCGCGGGGCTGGGTGTCCGGCGACCTGGACGTGGACGGCGATCTGTACGAGGCTCTGGGTCGGCTGACCGGGGTCGCGCTGCACCGGGATGAACCGGTACCGGGTGCGGGCCGGGTTCCGGCCGGGGCGGTGACCGCCGCCGCCCGGGCACGCCTCGCCGACCGGGCTCGTCGTACCGCCGCCGCGCTGCGCCCGATCGGCGAGGCGCTCACCCTGACCGGCCTGCCGCTGCCGCCGCCGGCGCCCGCCGAGGAGGTCCGCCGCAGGCATGGCATGCTGCACAGCCTGCGCCGAGACCAGGAGGCGATCCGGCACCACTACGACGTGGGCAACGACTTCTACGCGCTGATCCTGGGCCCGTCGATGGTCTACTCGTGCGCCTACTGGGACCGCCCCGACGCCACCCTCGAGGATGCCCAGCGGGCCAAACTCGACCTGATCTGCCGCAAGTTGGCGCTGCGCCCCGGGATGCGGCTGCTGGACGTGGGCTGTGGCTGGGGTTCGATGGCCCTGCACGCCGCCGAGCACTACGGCGTACAGGTGGTGGGCATCACGCTCTCGCGCGAACAGGCCGACCTGGCCCGCAAACGTGTCTCCGAGGCGGGCCTGACCGGTCGGGTCGAGATCAGGGTCCAGGACTACCGCGAACACGCCGACGGCCCCTACGACGCGATCTCCTCGATCGGTATGGCCGAACACGTGGGCCGAGTCCGCTACCGCGAGTACGCCGACACCCTGTACGACCTCCTGCGCCCCGGCGGCCGGTTGCTCAACCACCAGATCAGCCGCCGCCCGGCGCCGGATGAAGAGGCGTACCAGGTCGACGAGTTCATCGACCGCTACGTGTTCCCCGACGGCGAACTGGCCCCGCTGGGCAGCACGGTGTCGGTCCTGGAGGAGGCCGGCTTCGAGGTCCGCGACGTCCAGGCCTTGCGGGAGCACTACGCGACCACGCTGCGTGCCTGGGTGGCCAACCTGGAGGCGGCCCAGCCGCAGGCCGCCAAGCTGACCACAATGGGCCGAGTCCGCGTCTGGCGCCTGTACATGGCCGCCTCGGCACTGTCCTTCGAACAGAACCGAATCGGCGTCAACCAGATCCTGGCGGTGAAGACCCCGGAATCGGGCCGATCGGGAATGCCGCCGACGCGGGTGTTGTAGGGCTGTAGGACCGGGAGCGATTGACCGAACAAACGCGGAACAGCCCCGACCCCACGTCGTGCGTCGATTGTGGGGCCGGGGCTGCCTACTGCCAACGAGCCAACGCCCCGTCGGGTAACGCCCGTACTCGCCACGCCTGTTGCGCGGCCAGAATCTCCTGCCACAGATCCCGCGAACCGCCGTCGCCGTCGCTGTCGCTGTCGCCTTCGTCCGAGCCAGGTCCGGCCGGTGGTCGGGCCGGCGCCGGCCCGACCAACGACAGCGGCAACGAGGCACGCCACCCATTCCGCATATCCACGGTGACCCGCCCGCCGGACGTATCAACGGCCACGACGAACCCCGCCCCGATCTGATCACCGTCCGAGTGAAACACAAACACAAAGTCGCCCACGTCGTACGGGAATTCCGTCACGCCGTCTCATCACCCCCATCGAGCACAAATGGCGGATCCGCCCATCCCGCCACCGCACCCAACAAACAGCCGACCCGCTCCAGGTCCGACAACAACGCGAACCAGGCGGGCCCGTCCGCCGGTTGCACGGTCGCCAGCATGCCCCCGTCCACGGCACACAGTTCGATGAGCGTGCCCTCCGGCCGCGCGGTCACGTCTCCCCCACCCACGTACCGAACCTGCCGGTACAGAATCGGCGGCGACAGCCGCAGAATCACCAAGTCCCTTACATCGCAGGTGAATTCGGTCCCGCTTCGCAGCCGTAGATGAACCTGCTTCCCCTGCACGTCCATCAGCACACCTTCGCGGCCCGAATAACCGTCACGACACCACGCATGCCGATAACGCTCAAAGAACGCGCGGCCTTTGTCGATGTCCGCCTGCGTACTCCACACAATCCGCTGCCGGGTCGTCACCGCGCCCACCGCCACAACCTACGCAACCGCAGCCGCAGCCGCAGCCGCCCGAACAACGTCGGAACCGGTACCGGCCCGGGGACTTCGGCATCCCGTTCCTCGACCCACTCCCGAACCAACACACCCAACCGCTCGTCCTGCCGGTCCCGTTCCACCACCGGAAAAGGCACCGAACCGCGTTGAGTCCACCCGAATTGATATGTCATCGTGGACACGTGTCCCTTCTGTCAGAGGCACACAGGGAGTGGGGCGACTCGCCAAAGTTGAGCCCCACTCCCTGCTCCGAGCAAGAGGAGTTACCTCTCCCTTGCGCCTTCCGTACACAGTTTGTCGCTCTGCGTCCCCATCATGAGGCGGGAGAGCTAGCCTGTGCATCTCGGCACCGTTACCGATTTGCGGTGGAACGGAAGGGTGGAACACCCGTGCGGTATCAAGAGAAAGACCTCGATCCCCAAGGCTCGCCACGGCAGATGTTCGGGCGTGAAATTCGGGTCAAGCGCAAGGGCGTTGGCATGTCGCTGACGGCGTGTGCTTCGATCCTGGGCTACAGCAAGGCCGCGATGTCTCGGTACGAGACCGGCGAGAGCGCCATCCCGCCGGACATGCCGGCGAAGCTGGATATCGCGTTCGAGACGGACGGACTGTTCGTGCGGCTCTACCAGATGGTGGAGCACGACCAATTCCCGGACCGCTACCGGGGATTCATGGCACTGGCGGCGAAGGCGGAGGCGATCCTGGAGTACGCGGCGCACACCGTGCCCGGGTTGTTGCAGATCCCTGCGTACGCCCGCGCGCAGTTCAGTAGATTTGTGCCCTGGTGGTCGGACGCCGAAATCGAACGAAAAGTTGCCGCACGCATCAATCGGCAAAGCATCTTCACTCGTGAACACCCGCCGCGCTACGGCGCGATTCTTGACCAGGCGGCCATCAGTCGCGTGATCGGTGGCCCAGCCGTCATGCGCGCGCAACTCGAAGTGCTCTTGCCTCGGGTGGACACCCAATACGGCACGATCCAAGTACTACCGTTCGACTCCGGAGCCCACCCGCAGTTGGGCGGATCACTGACGCTGCTGACGCTCCCGGACAGTGAGCCCGTCGCATACCTGGAAGGCAGCCACACCGGCCAGTTGCGCGAGGATTCCGCTACTGTCGCAGAGCACCAAGCGGCATACGATCGTCTACGTGCCTACGCCCTCTCCCCGAGAGAGTCGGCCGCGATGATCCGGGCAGTCATCAAGGAGTTGAAAGCATGCAAGGAACCCGAGACGCAAACGCCACGACGTGGCGTAAGAGCACCTACAGCAACTCGGATGGGGGCAACTGCGTCGAGGTCCGCGATGATCTCCCGGGCATCGTCCCGATACGCGACTCGAAGGACCCGAGCATCGGGCACCTGACGATCGACGCGACGGCATGGACAGCCCTGACCGACGCCATCCGGAGCTGACAAACGCTGGAACCTAGCCGACGCCAAGCTGCAAGCGGCCGGCAAGGGCAAGTAGCGGCGTCGACGGCCGCCGCTTGCGCGAGACCATGTCCGCAACGACTCTGTGGGACGTGGCGTGGTAGCGCATCCACTCCGGGGCGGTCTGTTCGGCCTTGAGCATGGCGCGGGTTGCGTGATCGTCGTTGGCGAGGTCGATGTGCGCCAGTGCACGGTCGACATAGTGGCGCGCCTGCCAGGTGGGCGGCAGGTTGTCCAGGCCGGTGATGCGGCGCGCTTCGGTCAGTGCCTGCTCGGGCCGGTCCATCTCCACAAACGCGTTGACCGTGGCGACGCCCGCGTTGGTGGGCCCGAACGGCGTGGCGTAGTCCATCCGGTCCGTGCCGATCCGGGCGGCAGCGGCGTTGGCCAGCCGTAGCAACTCGGCGGCGGTGTCCCTGCGTTCCGCCCGTACCGCAGCCGAGGCGGCACGCAGCAGCAGGATGCCCCACAACGCGACGTCGATCAGCGGGGTCTTCGTCAACGACGGTTCGATCTTCCCGGCGGTCGCCTGGGCCACCCGCTGTGCATCGTCTATCCGGCCCTGCTTGCTGAAGATCCACGACAGCGTCGACATGCCGATGACTTCCAGCTGCGGGTCATCGGAGTTCCGGGCGGCGACCCCGGCGCGCTCGATCGCCGTGTACGCGGCATCCTCCTTCCCCGGCGCGGCCAAGGTGGTTGCCGCCACCTGGTACGCCTCCGCCAGGACCGCGAACGCGGCGGCACGATCGGCGCCGGCGTGCTCGCGTGCCGCCGAACGGGCGTCCGAGATCAGGCGCGGCAGGACGGTGGCGATCTCCGACAACTTCCCTTCGCGCCGGATCACCTCCGTCGACCGCAACGCATCCCGGAGGTCGACGACGGATGGCGATTCCCCATCGGCGACCGCGATTTCGTCATCCAGAAGCTCGGAAACGGGCGTCACCGCCTGCCGAAGCGCCAACAGACTCGGGCGCGGATCCCGATCCCCCGCACTCTCGAACGTGGTCGGCTGTCCGATCAGCATCGACGTCTCCACATCGAGCGCACCTGACAGCGCGTTCAGTGTGGACAGTCGCGCCGTGAGCCGCTGGTTCTGCTCCAACTTGCGGACCACATCGACGGATACGCCCGCCGCAGCGGCGAGCGACTCCTGCGTATGTTCCCTCCGCAGCCGCAACCGCGCGATGCGGTCCCCGATGCTCTCTCGCATGGCCAGGACTCCCGACGAGCTGGACGCTGCCCCCACGGTACGCCGTCGGGCCGGCCGGGCCGCCGCGAACGAACCCTCGCAGACCCCACACGCGTACTCGACGCCCACGGCGGGCGATCGCTCGTCGGTCGGCCGCACGCGCATCGGTGGTTGGCGAATCTGGCGCCGGGCACCCAGCAAGGCACGAAAAGACCAGCCGCGCCAGTGCAGTTCGCGCCCTCCCACCCGATTGACGACGGCAACAGACTGGCGTGGTCCGAACGTGCGGCGTCCCCCCGGCTGTCGCTGACGTGCGACCGCATCCTCGTTCGCCGTGCTCGTCGTACATGTCGTTCCGACCGACCTGCTCCCAGGGAGGACCACGAACCATGGCAGCACCCCCCGAAGTTGCCGAACCCCCTCGACGGCCACCGCTCCGGGCCGGCGGTGGGCGCCGCGTCGTCGGCCTGATGGCCACCGCCGCACTCGCGTTCGCGTTCGCGTTGCCGATGGCAACACCGGCCTTGGCCACCCCCAAGCCCCCCGACACCGGAACCGGGACGGGCCCGCCCCCGAGCACCCCGCCGCGCACGCCGCCGCCCCCGGCGGGCTCAAGCACGGTTCCCGACATCGGCGAACTCGTCGACATCGAGGGCACGAACTCGGTGGAGAACCCGGCCGGCCCCGGCGGTCCCGCCTACGGCGCGAACGAGGCGCCTCCCGTCCCGGGCGGCAAGGTCTTCAACATCGTCTTCGTCGGCGACTCCTGGATGTCCGGCGAGGGCGCCGGCGACTACTACAACGCCAAGGGCGAACTGGTACCCCCGAAGGAACTCCTGGTCCTGCCGAACGGCGGATACGTCTGGGTGCCCGCGAAGGGCAAGACCGAGGAGGACTACAAGCAGGACATGCGGCATCGCTCGGCCAACGCCGCCGCACTGCTCGCTGTCGACGCCGTGCGCAAGGCCAACCCGGGGGTGACCATCCACGTCACCTTCAATGCCTCCTCCGGCGCGACCACCTCGCACTTCTACAACGCCCAACACGACAACAACCGCGACAACCCGGCGCAGCGCACCGGCATCGACGCGAACACCGATCTCGTCGTGGTGGGCCTGGGCGGCAACGACGTCGATTTCGGGCCGATCATGGAAAAGGCGCTCACCGGAAAGGATCTTCAGGCGCTCAAGGACCTGATCGCCCGCTCCGCGCCGCTGTTGGCCGAGCGCGATGCCGCCACGGAGTTCGCGGACGGCACCCCGCAACCCCCGCAGGTGGTGCATTCACCGCCGAGCACGGTCACCGCCCGCCTGATCCAGATCGTCCGCGACACGCACCTCCAGGCACCGCACGCGCTGGTGGCCTTGACCACGTACGCGCAGGGGCTCGCGTCCAACGTCGCGCCGACGGGCCTCCTCCGCAAGTATCTGAGCGTCGCCGAGGTCAATGAGATCCAACCCCTCGCCCACCAGTTGGCCCAGTCGATCAAGCGAGCGTCGGCGATCCTGGCCGCCAACGGCGTTCAATGCGACTACCTCAACGTCGAGAACGCCCTGAACGGACATCTCATGGGCAGCCGCGACCCCTGGGTCAACGAACTCGTCATCGACGGCACGGCCTTCGCGCAGACATATTCGCCCTTCAACGCGTTGGAACAGTCGTTCCACCCCAACCGCAAGGGTCAGCAGGCCCTCGCGAAGTTCTACGCCTCGCTGATCGTGGGCGAACTGTCGCTCAACGAGGTCCCGGTGAACACCCCGTTCACCCAACCCGCACACCCGAACCAGCCCGGACTGCCGCCGCCCACCGTTCCGCCGACGACGCCACCCCCGCCGCCGACTCAGCCGGACGTCATCACGACTCCCGTGGTCCCCGGACGCGGCGGTGGTCATCCCTCCGGGCAGTCGTCCGGACCGGGTGGAGGCGGCGCTCCGTACGACGCCGGATGGGTCGCGTTCACCGGCGGCGGCAACAACAAGCTCCCGATGGCGGAGGCGAACATGGACACGTACTACTTCTGGGTACCCTTCGGCGGCACGGCCTGGTAAGGGGGTAGCCCTCCGGATTCGGGCGCGGGGTCGATTCGCTTGTGGACCGGGCGGCGGCAGGTGGTGACCACTCCCGACCCACTTCGAACTTCGGTCCCGAAACCCATCCGAAGCGCCGCACGTCGAAGGCAGGTCCCCGTCCGAATGTTGTCGGGCGGGGACCTGCCGGTGACGCGCCGGGGGCCGGTCGGCTATCTCAGACGGTGACGTTCACCGCGTCCCAGGTTGCGGCGACCGTGGCGGCGGTCGTGCTGCCGGGGCCGAAGAGGTCGGTGGTTGCCTGGAGGGTGGCGGCGCGGGCGCCGGAGTAGTCGGTGGTGGTGGTCATGTAGGTGGTGAGCGCCCGGTACCAGATCCGCTCGGCGTTGAGCCGGCCGATGCCCGGCACGGCCTTGCCGTCCACCGTGGGACTGTCGTAGGCGATGCCGTTGATCGTCTTGGCACCGCTGCCCTCGGCGAGCAGGTAGAAGAAGTGGTTGGCCGGCCCGGAGGAGTAGTGGACGTCGATCCCGGCGATGCCGGCGTACCAGTAGTCCGGCGAGTGCCCGTCCCGCGAGGGCCGATCCATGTAGCGCAGCGGGGCACCGTTACCGAAGAAGTCCAGGAGCTTGCCCAGCAGGTAGCTCGGGACGTCGTGGGCGTTGTTGGCGTGGAAGGAGACCGCGGTGGCGAAGATGTCGCTGGTGGCCTCGTTGAGGCCGCCCGACTCGGCCGCGTACTCCAGCCCGGCGGTCGCGGCGGTGACGCCGTGGGTCATCTCGTGGGCGGCCACGTCCAGTTCGGTCAGCGGCTTCGCGTTGCCGGCACCGTCGCCGTAGGTCATGCAGAAGCAGCGGTTGGCCCAGAAGGCGTTCTTGAGGTTGTCGCCGGCGTGGACCCGGCTGTAGGCCCCGACGCCGTCACCGCGGATGCCGGTGCGTCCATGCACCTCCTTGAAGTAGTCCCAGGTCCGGGCCGCACCGTAGTGGGCGTCGACGCCGGCCGTCCGGGCGTCGCTCTGCGTGCCGTTGCCCCACTTGTCGTTCCAGGAGGTGAAGAGCGACCCCTGGCCGGACTCGGCGTGTGCCAGGTCGTAGGTCCGGTGGTTGCCGCGGGTGGTGTCGTTCATCTCGTACTGCAGGAAGTTCCGCTTGGTGCTGACGGGGACGGTGCCGTTGTACTGGCCCTGGCCCTGGCCTACGTCGGAGCGCACCGCCTCGAAGGCGTACAGCTGCGCGCCCGTGGTCGCGTCGGTGACGATGTGCCGTTCGCTGGGGGTGCCGTCGTCCTGCGTTCCCTCCAGGACGGATTCCCAGGCCAGTACGGGGGTTGCCGCGCCGGCCCAGACGACCAGGCGGGGCAGGGCCGGTGCGTGCAGCGTGGCCATGACCTGGGTGGCGGGGATCGCCGGTGTGGTGGTGGGGACGGCGATCGGCGCCGAGCGGGCGCGGGTGGCCGTGAGGGCGCCCTGCCCGGTTCGGTGGACGATCAGATCGCCGCCGAGCACCGCCAGTGCGGCGAAGGTGCGGTTGTAGCGGAAGTGGGTGGTGCCGTCGGCGTCCTGGCCGGCGTCGGCGGGCTGCAGCACCTCGCGCGGGTCCAGGTTCATTGCCGTGGCGAGGCCGGCGGCGATCTCGGCGGCCTCCTTGAGCAGCGCGGCGTGTTCCTCGGGTGAGAGCGGGACGGGGAGGGCGCCCTGGCCGGGGACGGCGGGAACGGGCGAGGCGGTGGCCGCACTCGTGGGTTGCAGGCCGATCAGCATCGTGGCGGCGAGGATGGCGAGGGCGGCCACCGTTCGGGCGGGCCGGCCGCGTCCTCGGCGGGGGGCCTGGGGAGATGTGTGGCGCAAGGGGACTCCTCATCGCACGACAGGATCGATTCATGGACACGTGATCACGTCGATCAGTGCCCCGCTACGACCTGCCCGGTAGCACAAGTCACCCGAATGGCCCAGGAATGTCCCGGCCGGTCCCCAACTGGCGCGCGCCCACGAAGTCGTCGGGGACTACGGCAACGAGATGATGACGATCACCATCGACACCGACGGTTCCGGGCTGACGATCGCCTGCGCCATCAAGCCGGAGCTCCGTGCGGCGTCCGACACCGAGATGCCCGCCGACCTGCCGGCGGCCGGATTCGGCCTGCTGCCCGGTAACGGCGACGAGTACATCGTCACCAGCGGCGGACTCCAGGGCCAGCGCGGCTTCTTCACCCGCGACGACAACGGCACGATCGTCGGAGCGGACCTGGCCGGACGCCTGTTCACCCGCGTCCGGACGACCTCCCGGTAGCGCCGGGACATCCCGTACGCGCGGGTCCGTGCGTACGGGCTCCATCCTCCATGCCTCGGCGTGTCGACGCCTCGTTCGCCCTACTGATCCGATCCCGGCCTGGTGAGCCACGATTGTTCGGCGGACGCTAATCCCACACCACGGACCACACCGTCGCGCCGTCCGGTACCTCCGGGATGTCGCAGTAGTCGTCCACCAGTTGCGGGATGATGCCGTCCGACTCGAAGCCCTCGATCCACGCGCTGCAGGTGCTCTCGTCGGCCGCCATGGTGGTGCAGATGGCGATGGCTTCCCCGGCGAGTTCGTCCATCTCCAGCGTCTCCGGGTGCAACTGCACGCGTACCCAAGCGACTTCCGCATGCTGCTCGATCGCTCGCAGGCGCTCGACCAGGACGGACAGCGGGGGGCGGCCGTAGCCCCATTGGTTGGGGGCGATGCATTCCTCGTTGTCGTTGCCGTCGAAGAACTCGTCGAGGGTGAGCAAGGGCATAGCGCCGTCCGCACCGGTGCGGCTGATCACTTCAGCGGCGGAGATCATGACAGGGGACCCTTGCACACCGGGGTGACACTCCCGGATACGTACACGATCGCCGGCCGACTGGCCGGCTGGACCGCTGGCCGACGGGGCGGCCCGGCGGGCGGGCGGCTCTGGCGTCGGGGACGGGGTGGTCGTGCGGCCTACGCGGTCAGCGGTTGCGTGCGGTCCGCCGCGTACTGCCGCGCGCCGACGGACTCCGCCTTCCGGCGGCGGTGGCAGTAGTGCACGGTGACGGCGACCAGCAGCGGTCCCCACAGGATGATCGGCGCGTAGCAGACGTTGAGGATCACCACGTCCAGGCCGTGGGGGGCATCGGGGGCCGGGTTGACGAACATGTTGTGGATCAATCCCGCGGAATAGACCATGACCAGCGTGGCCCCGACCAGTGCCGGGATCGCCACCGCCTTGATCGGGATCCGGCGACCGCGCAGGCGCGGTACCCAGCGTGGCCACACCTCGCCCCAGGACTGCACCAAGCCGAGGGTCAGGAAGGCAAAGATCTCGGAGAACACGGTCAGGGCCACGATGTACACCGATCCCCAGCCGGGTACGTGAAGCTCCTCCTTCGCGGAGGGGCCGAACCCCATCATCCAGCCCCACGCCATCGGCAACCGCCACAGGCTGGACGGCAGGGTCGTCAGGGCTGCCACGAACGCGGCGTTGCGGGCCCAGCGGGGGACGTCGGGGACAGTGCGGAGGGAGGAAATTCGCTGCATGCCGACGATCTTGGCGGCGGCGCCCGTCAGCCCGCGTCGCCCGTGGGTCGAGGCACGGAGCACCCCACGACGTACGATCCGAATACGGCTCAGGTCGCAGGACGGCTACCACCGCAGACTGGACCTGAGGCGGCCAACCAAGGTCGGTGGTAACGCGGTTGCCTGTCTGCCGCCGCTTTCGGCCGGCGCCGAGTTGCCGGCGGCCGGCGGCCGGCAGCTGCCAGCTGGCGGCTGGCGAGGGCGAACAGTGGGGCTGCCCGCCGACGTCCGATGTTCAATGTCCGAGGTCCGAGATCCGAGGTCCGACCCCTGACGTCCGGGCGGGAACAGGTCTGCCGCCGCTCCGCGGGGCGTGGCGTGGTGGTCGTGGGGTCGCGCGCAGGGATGACGTTCGACGTCCTTCGGGATGGGGTGTGGCCGGGTAGCGGGCCAAGGCATCGACACACTCCGCTTACTGCGAACCGGGTTTGGGTTACGGAGCCTGTGGCGCGGCTAGATTCCGAATTGGGTCGGTACCGGCGGGTGGTGTTGCCTTGCCCCGCCCGCGCGGCCAGGGCATCGAGCATCAGGCAGCACACTTGGACGGAAGGAATCACCATGACACGAACTACGTTCCGGATGATGGCCGTTGGCGCGGCAGTCGCAGCCGCTACGGTCTTCGCCACCCCCGCGCCGATGGCGCAGGCCACGCCGAGCAGCGCTGCGGCATGTGGGTACTCGGTGCCGCAGCCGTTATGGGCACGATGGAACCAATTCGGGAGCGAAGGGGGCTCGTTCGGCTGCCCCACCACCGGTGCCTACAACGTCGGGAACGGGCTGTACCAGCAGTTCGAGCGCGGCACGATCGCCTGGTCGCCCAGTCAGGGGACCAACATGGTGGTCTCCGCCCAGCGCTGGGGCAGTGGTCTTCGCTTCGACTGGGGACTCAGCGACCCGTTCAACTACAACGACTGGCTGATCAACATCACGCGCGACGGCAACAACATCAACGGCGATCAGGAGTGCATCGCGCATGGCGGCGGCAGCGGTGACTGCGGGCGCTACGACGGCACCACCTACTGGTACAACCTCACCCCCGGCCAGTACCGCATCTCGGTCGAAGGCTGCGACATCGGCTTCCGCCGCCCGTGTCGTCAGGGCTGGACCATCCCGGTGTACGTAGGGCTCTGAGGCGCAACACCACCTTCGACGAAACGCCGGACCAAGACCCCGAGTCCGCGAGAGGCGGCGGGGTCTTGGTCCGGCGCACGTCCGCTGCGCGCGGCCGTTGCTGCCTTGGTCGGCTTGGCTGGTTCGTGGTCGGGGGCCGTTGTCCGCTTGGCGTCGTGCTGTTGAGCTGGTGCCGTGGTTGGCCCTGGGTCCGTTCGGCGGGGCCGGGTCGTGGCGGCTGTCACCGCCTCGTCGTTGCACGTCCCCTCCGGGGCCGGGGTTTTGCTTGGTGCTTCGCATCCGTTGTTGCCCGTCCACTACGTGGCCGTCACTGCCCGGGACGGCTTCCCCGATTCGCGGTCGGGGGCGGTCGGCCGCTTGGGCGTCGGGGTGTTGGGCTGCTGGCGTGGTGGCCCTGGGCCCGTTCGGCGGGGCCGGGTCGTGGCAGGTGGCCACCGCCTCGTCGTTGCACGTCCCCTCCGGGGCCGGGGTCTTTGCTTGGTGCTCCGCATCCGTTGTTGCCCGTCCACTACGTGGCCGTCACTG
>NZ_JBMHHY010000031.1:0-140644 GCF_049739465.1 Embleya sp. AB8 | reverse complement strand
ACCAACTCCAGCCCGTCCGGCGCTTGAGGACACCCGAACGCAACCCAACACCCCACCGCAGCCACCGCCGCCCAGCCAATCCAGCCCGTCCGGCGTTTGAGGACACCCCAAGGCGGCCCAACACCCCACCGCAGCCACCACCTCGCTGCACAACCAACTCCAGCCCGTCCGGCGCTTGAGGACACCCGAACGCAACCCAACACCCCACCGCAGCCACCGCCGCCCAGCCAATCCAGCCCGTCCGGCGCTTGAGGACGCCCCAAGGCGGCCCAACGCCCAACCGCAGCCAACTGCAGCCCGTCCGGCGCGTGAGGACCCGCAGCCCGTGTGTGCGTGGTCGTAAGTGGCGCTTTAGAAGGGGCTGTGAGGGTGAGCGCGGCCGGGGCGATGGGCGTTGGTGGCGAGGGGGAATGGGTTGTGACTGGGCGGATTGTCGCGGGCGATCTGGTGTTGCCCGGCGGTGGCGCGGCGGAGGTGCCGCACGGCGCCGTGCTCGTGGCAGACGGACTGGTTCGGGACGTGGGCCCCTACGCCGAGGTGGTCGAACGCGCCGCTCCGGGAACTCCCGTGGCCCGATACCCCGGCAGCACCATCCTGCCCGGGCTGATCGACAGCCACGTGCACCTCGTGTTCGACGCGAGCGCGGATCCGGTCGCCGCGCTCGACGGCGTCGACGATCTCGACTTGCTGGCCGCGATGGCGGCCCGCGCACGGCAGTTGCTGGACAGCGGGGTGACCACCGTGCGCGATCTCGGTGATCGCGGCGGGCTGGCCCGCCGGTTGCGGGACACGATCGCCGCCGGGCTGCTGCCCGGGCCGCGCGTACTGGCCGCGAACACGCCGCTGACCATACCCGGCGGCCACTGTTGGTTCCTCGGCGGCGAGGTGGCCGACCGCGACGAGCTGCTCGCCACGACCCGTGCGCACATCGCCTCCGGCGCGGACGTACTCAAGGTGATGGCCACCGGCGGCAACCTCACCCCCGGCGGCCCGCAAGCCTGGCAGGGCCAGTTCGACGCGGACTCGATCGCCGCCGTGGTCCGCGAGGCGCACGCCGCCGGACTGCGCGTGGCCGCACACGCGCACGGCGCGGTCGGCGTCCGGGCAGCGCTCGCTGCCGGCGCCGACACCCTGGAACATTGCACGTTCATCCCCGAGGCCGGCCCCGCCGCCGGCCCGGACGTACGCCTGGACCTGGTCCGCGAGATCGCCGACCGAGGCGTGTTCGTCTGCCCCACGTTCAGCCGGGCGTTCGACCTGACCGAGGCCCGGATCGGCCGGCCCGCGATGGGTCCGTGGCTGGATGTGGCCCGGGTGTTGCACGAGCACGGCGTCACCTTGATCGCCGGCACCGACGCGGGGATCGCCGGTGCCCGCTTCGACGCCTACGTGACCGGCCTGGAGTGGTTGGCCCGCGCCGGCCTGGCCAACACCGACGTACTGGAGATGGCCGGCGCCAACGCCGCGGCTGCCCTCGGTCTCGGCGACGTGACCGGCCGACTGGCCCCCGGACTCGCCGCCGACCTCGTCGTGGTGACCGGCGATCCACGCGCCGACCTGGCCGCGTTGCGCAAGGTCCGCCTGGTCCTGGCCGGGGGCCGCCCGCACCTGCCCCCGGCCGAGATCGAGGCCCGCCTCGGCTAGGGCGTGTCTTCAAGCCCCCACCCCCACCCGCATCGCCCAGCGCAAGGAGTCGAGATGGAACGCACCACCGAGCACACCGACGACCCCACGGTAGTCATCGCGGGAGGCGGCCCCAGCGGCCTGATGCTGGCCTGCGAGCTGGCCCTGGCCGGCGTGCGCACGATCGTGCTGGAACGGCTGGTGGAGCCGCCGGGTTGGTCGCGTGCGCTCGGGCTGCAGTACGGCTCGATCCGGGCACTGAACCAACGCGGCCTGGCCGCACCGGCGTTCGAGTACGCGCCGGTCAAACACTTCGGCTTCGGCATGTTGCGCTTCACCGGCCTGGAGGACCACCTGGTCCCGCGCCGGGTGCCGCAGCGCCGGATCGAGCAACACCTCGAGGAGCACGCGATCGAGCTGGGCGTGGATGTCCGCCGAGGGCACGAGGTCGTCGACTTCACCCAGGACGACTCGGGCGTGCTGGTCACGGTGCGCACGGCCGACGGCGAGTACGAACTACCCGGCGCGTACCTGGCCGGCGCCGACGGCGGCGCGAGCGTGGTCCGCAAGCGCGCCGGTATCGACTTCCCCGGCACCCCGTCCGTGGCCGACGGCATCACCGGCGACCTGCGCATCCCGGTCGACCGACAGATCCGGATCGACCCCTCGCTGCACCCGAGCGGCATGTTCGCGCTGATCCCGCTGGACGGCGAGGTGGTCCGGGTCACCGTGGCCGAATTCGGCGCCACTCCGACCAGCCGCGAAGTCCCGGTCACCGAGGAGGAGTTGCACCGCCAGATCGGCAAGGTCGTGGGCCGCGAGTTCGACCTGGGCACCCCGCAACTCCTCTCCCGCTTCGGCTCGTCCGCGCGCCAGGCCGAGCGCTATCGCGAGGGCCGGGTGATCCTGCTCGGCGACGCGGCCCATGTGCACTTCCCGATCGGCGGCCAGGGCCTGAACACCGGCCTGCAGGACGCGCTCAACCTGGGCTGGAAGCTGGCCGCGACGGTGCGGGGTTGGGCGCCGGAGGGGCTGTTGGACACCTACGCCGTCGAGCGACACCCGGTGGCCGAGCGGGTGTTGATGAACACGCGGGCCCAACTGGCGTTGATGTACCCGCTGGAGGAGGCCGAGCCGCTGCGCGAGGTGCTCGGCGAGCTGCTCGGCTTCGAGGAGGTCAGCCGGCATCTGGTGCACATGATGGCGGGAGTGGACATCCGCTACCCGGTCGCCGAGCGCTCCGGGATCGGTGTCGAGCCGGACCACGCGGGCGATCCGGGCGCGGCGGGCGAGGTCGGCGCACATCCCCTGCTCGGCGAGCGACTTCCGGATGCCGCGCTGCGTACCGAGGCGGGCGAGACGACCGTCGACGAGATACTGCGCACCGGCCGCGCCGTGCTGCTCGACCTGTCCGCGGCGGGCGCCGCGACCTCGGCGACGGACGCCGATCCCCTCGACGTGACCGGCTGGAAGGACCGGGTGGACGTGGTACAGGCGGCCCCCGTCTCGGAGTTGGCCGCCTCGGCCGTACTGATCCGCCCCGACGGCTACGCGGCCTGGGTACGCCCGGTGGACGTACCCGGCGACGCCGGCCTGCGCCGCGCCCTGACCGGCTGGCTCGGCCTACCCGGGTAACTCCCCGATCCGCCCACGGAGTACCCGTACGGCTCCCCGATCCTCCCTCCGGGCTCGGTCCGAACTCCCGGATCGAGCCCGCGTGTTGTACCCACATCGACGCCGCGTCGCCGCCGTGTCCCCGCCGGGTCGCCGCCGTGTCCCCGCCGAGTCGCCGATCGCATTGAAAAGTCGAGAGATCCTCCGTATCGTAAGTCGAGAGATCCTCCGGTTTGCCCTCGGCCCGGAAGTCGCGCCGCTGCGCGCCTCGCACGCTCTCCGTTCCCCAAATTCTCGGCCCCACGTGGAGGCAACATGTCGACCCCGCCGGCAGTCGGAACACCGGCCGATCCGGTCACCGCCGCCGCGCCGCGCGAACGCCGCCCCGGCCTCGCGCTGGCCGTCATCCTGGCCTGCCAGCTGATGGTCATCCTGGACGCGACCATCGTCAACATCGCGCTGCCCGACATGCAGCAGGCGCTCGACTTCTCGCCCACCGGCCTGACCTGGATCATCAACGCGTACACGCTCGCGTTCGGCGGTCTGCTCCTGCTCGGCGGCCGGGCCGGCGACATCCTCGGCCGGCGCAGCGTATTCATCGCCGGCATCGCGGTGTTCACCGTCGCGTCCCTGGTCGGCGGCTTCGCCAACTCCGAGGGCATGCTGCTCGCCGCTCGCGCGGTACAGGGCGTCGGCGCCGCGTTCGCCGCACCCAGCACCCTCGCGCTGCTCAACACCAACTTCGAAGGCCCGGCCCGGGCCAAGGCGTTGGCCATCTACTCGGCGGTCTCCGGCGCCGGCCTGGCCTTCGGCCTGGTCGTCGGCGGCCTGCTCACCGACGCCACCTCGTGGCGTGCGGTGTTGTTCATCAACGTACCGATCGGCCTGGGCATCCTGGTGCTCGCCCCGCGTTACGTCCGGCAACCCGAGCGCCACCCCGGCCGGTTCGACATCCTGGGCGCGATCACCTCGACCACCGGCATGGTCGCGCTGGTCTACGGCTGCATCCGGGCCGCCTCCGACGGCTGGGGCAACGGCCTGACCATCGGCGCCCTGGTCCTGGCCGCCGTACTGCTCGCCACGTTCCTGGCGATCGAGGCCAAGGCCGCGCAGCCGATCACCCCGCTGCGCCTGCTCGCGCACCGCAACCGGGCCGGCGCGTACCTGAACATGTTGCTGCTGCCCGCCACGATGTTCGCGATCTTCTTCTTCCTCACCCAGTTCCTGCAAACGGTGATGGGCTTCAGTCCGCTCAAGGCCGGCTGCGCGTTCCTGCCGATGGCGCTGTGCCAGTTCGCCTTCGCCCGGGCCACCCCCAAGCTGCTGCCCAAGTTCGGGCCCAAGCCGATCCTGGTCTTCGGCAGCGTGCTGGTCACCCTCGGCATCGTGTGGCTGACCCAACTCGGCGACTCCAGCAGCTACGCCGGCGGGGTGATCGGCCCGATGATCCTGTTCGGCACCGGTTCCGGACTGAGCTTCATGCCGCTGAACATGATCATCCTGTCCGAGGTCCCGCCCAAGGACGCGGGCGCCGCGTCCGGTCTGCTCCAGGCCCTGCAACAGGTCGGCGCGAGCCTGGGCCTGGCCATCCTGGCCACCATCTCCGGCACCGCGAGCAAGAACGCCGCCAAGCACCCGCCGGCCGGGCTGAACCCCGAACAGACCGCGCACCACGTGCTCACCGAGGGCATCGCCACCGCGGCCATCGGCGCGAGCGTCTTCGCCGTCGGCGCGCTCCTGGTGTCCGTCTTCGTACTCCGCCCCAAGCCCCCCGCCCCCAAGCCCGCGGCCTGATCACATCCGTCCCGGAAGGACCCCCGCATGACCCAGTCGAGCACCCGAATCCCGCTGTCGGTCCTGGACTTCGCGCCCGTGGCCAGCGGCGCCTCCGCCGCCCAGGCACTGCGCGACACCATCCGGATCGCCCGGCGCGTGGACCAACTCGGCTACCTGCGCTACTGGATGGCCGAACACCACAACGCGCCCAACATCGCGAGTTGCTCGCCACCGCTGATGATCGGTCAGATCGCGGCGGCCACCTCGCGGTTGCGGGTCGGCTCCGGTGGGGTGATGTTGCCCAACCACGCCCCCCTGGTGGTCGCCGAGCAGTTCGGCACCCTGGAGGCGCTGCACCCCGACCGGATCGACCTGGGCATCGGCCGGGCCTCGGGCACCGACCCGATCACCGCACAGGCGCTGCGCCGCAGCAACGACCCGAGCGACGACTTCCCGCAGCGCTTCGCCGAACTCCTGGACTACTTCGAGTCGCCGGTACACGGCAGCCCGATCTCCCCGGTCAGCGCGATACCGGCGGAGGGCAACCGGCCGCCGATCTGGATGTTGGGCTCGAGCCCCTCCAGTGCCCGGATGGCCGGCATGCTCGGCCTGCCGTTCGCCTTCGCACACCACTTCAGCTCGGAGAACACCATCCCGGCGCTGGCCACCTACCGGGAGAACTTCCGCCCGTCCGCCGACCTGGACCACCCATACGCGGTGGTCGCGGCGATGGTGATCGTCGCCGAGACCCGGGAGCGGGCGGAGTGGCTGGCCGGGCCGATGGGCCTGTCCTCGCTGCTCCAGCGCACCAGCGGGATCACCGGCCCCTACCCCAGCCCCGAATTCGCCGAGGCGTACGAATACAGCCCGCAGGAACGGGAGTTCGTCCGCTCCCGGATCGATGCGCACCTGGTCGGCGGGCGGCACGACATCGCCGCCAGGATCGACGCGTTCGTCGACCGCACCGGCGCCGACGAGTTGATGGCGCTGACCCTGGTGCACGGCGTGGACGACCGTATCCGCTCGTTCGAGATCCTTGCCGAGGCGACCGGCCTGGTGCCCGCCGGGCACCCCGCCGACTCGCTCTCGCGCTGAGCGCGCGCCGCCCCCCGTCGGCGCGCCCCGGGCCCGTCCGTTCCCACCCCGTGAACGGGCGGGCCCGGCCCAGCTCCGGCCCGACTACGGCCGGTTCGACTCGGGCGCCCCGTGCGGTTTCGGCGCCAGGAACCGGTCGAACCAGCCCAGCACCCGCGCGCAGTGGTCGATCAACGCCGGGAACGCCCTGACCCCGTGCCCCTCCTGCGGATACACCAGCAGCGTCGACTCGACCCCCGACTCGGTCAGCGCGCGATGGAACTCCTGCGCCTGTCCGGCCGGTGTACACCGATCCATCCCGCCCGCCGTCAACAACGTGGGCGTCCGCACCCGCGACGCGAAGTACAGCGGGCTGCGCTCGACATAGCGGCCGGTGAAGGAACGCGGCTCGGCGGCCAGGAAGATCCGGTCGAAGTAGGGGATGTTCGAGGTGTGGTGCTGCGAGATCCAGTCGACCACCGGCGCGATCGGCGCCGCCGCCGCGAAGCGCGAATCCTGGCTGATCAGCCATGCCGACATGAACCCGCCGTACGAACCGCCCAGCACCGCGAGCCGATCCGGATCGGCGATGCCCCGGGCCACCAGCGCGTCGATCCCGGCCAGCACGTCACCGGTGTCCGCGCCGCCCATGTCGCCGAACACCGCCTCGGCGAACGGCTGTCCGCGCCCACTGCTGCCGCGCGGATTCGGGTGCAGCACCGCGTAGCCCCGGCTCACCAGGAGCGGGGTGTACGGCGAGGACGACGACCAGGTATGCCGATAGCTCCACACCGGACCGCCGTGCACATTGACCACCAGCGGATGCGGCCCGGGGCCGGCCGGCCGACACAGGATGCCCTCGATCTCGAGGCCGTCGGGCGCGGTCCAGTTCACCGCTTCGGCGGTGCCCGCGATCTCGATGAGCTGTTCGGCACCCGGATGGCTCAGCGAGGCCACCGTTCGAATCGACTCCTCGGTGACCAGGGCGAGTTCGGGAAAGCGGTGGTAGCTGTGCCGGACCCCGGCGTATCCGTGGGCGGAGAAGTCCAGTTCGGGATTGCGAGCGGCGAATGTCTCGGCGCCCGACCAGATTTCGGTGACCTTGCCGCCCTCGCGCGCGCAGTGCCCGACCACCGTGTCCAGGCCGCGCAGCCCGGCGAAGCCGATCCGGTCCTCGTCGAGCCAGCCGATCGAGGTGACGTCGACACCGCCGGTGTCCACCCGCGACGTGCCGCCGGTTGCGCCCGGTTCGACCGGGATCAGCAGCAGATCGCCCGCCACCACGCCCCGGTCGGAGCACAGGGCCTCCACCACGGCCACGGTCCGCCCCGAGGGCGACCCGCACGGCCAGCCGAACTGCCGGTCCCCGCTGCGCAGTACGGTGTGCGACCCATCCGCCCGCTCGATCCGCAGCAGGTCCGCGACGTACCAGGACTCCTCGCCCGGCGTGTCACTCGCCACGCACACCAGCGCGTCCGGCCCCGCCCAGCCCGCCTCCCACACATTCGTCCCGGGCCCGCTCACCCGGCGCACCGTGCGCCCGGCCGGCTCCGCGATCCAGGCCGAACGCCAGCCCTCCTCCGGCGAGTTCGTGGTCACCTGCGGCGCCCAGTCCGGCACCTCCTCGGGCCGCGCGGCGGCCGTCCCCGAGCCCTGCCCGCCGGCCAGATCCGCGCCGTACCCGGCCACGCCCAGGAGCAGCGCCGTACCGTCCGGCGACCAACTCAGGTATTCCACCGTCCCGGGCACCCGTGGCCGCCACACACTCGCCCCGGATGCCGCATCCACCACGTCGAGTTGGAAGTCCCCCGGCCGCTCGGCGTCCGAGAGGTAGGCCAGCAGCGCGCCGTCGGGCGAGTGGCGGGGCATGCGCTGGTTGCCGGCGCCCTCGGTCAGGATCCGGACCCGGCCCGCCTCGGCCAGACAGACCCGGGTGGTCCCGGTGCCGACAAGTTCCGTGAACACCGTGCCGGTGAACACGATCGCTCGCCCGTCCGGGCGAAGACTCGGATCGGCCGCCGCGCTCACCGCGCCGAACGCGGGCTCGTACAACCGCCGGAAGTACTCCTCGACGGCGGCGAACTGCTCTGGTATCACCGGGATCTCCCTTCGTCGGCGTGCGCGGGCACGCCGTTCGCCACGGACAGCAGGAATGACAAGAACCGGAAAACGCGGGCATTACCGAATGCGGACCCCACCGACCTCAGCCGAACACCGTCCCGGAGTTGGCGGTGTTGACGCTGCGCCGACGGGAGAACGCACCGAGGTCGATCACCTGGCCGGTGTGCTTCCCGACGAACCCGACCGGATCCGCGTCGTGGTCGACGCCGCCCTCCACCGCCTCGATCAGCGTGGCCATCAACTGCCCGACCAGCGGTGCGTTCTTGAACTGGTTGCCACTGGTGCCCATCGCCACGTAGTAGCCGTCCAGTTCGGTCCGGTCGTAGATCGGCGTCCAGTCGTCGGCGACGTCGTAGACGCCGACCACACCGCGCGGCCGATTGGGCACCGTGAGGCCGGTCAGCCGCCGGGCGGCCCGGGTGGCCTGCGCCTCGAACACGGCCGCCGTCGGGTTCGGCCACGCGTCGTCCGGATCGTCGAGCCACTCGAGCGGATCGCACTCCGGCTCGGCGCCGCCGACCAGCAAGCCGCCGCCGACCTCGCCGCGCAGATAGGTCCCCAGGTCCAGGTCCGCCACGGTGACCCCGGCGGCCCCCTCCGGATTGAACCCGGCGGGCGCCCGCAGATAGCCGACCTCCTGCCGCAGCGGACGCACCCCGATGGTGAAGTCCCGGCCGACTCCGGCCAGTTCGTTGAGCCGCCCGGACCAGGGCCCGGCCGCGTTGACCACCGTCGCGCACGCGAGGGCGGATCCGTCGTCGAGCAGCACGGCCGTCACCCGACCGGCCGTGCTCCGGATCCCGGTGACCGTACGCCGGAACCGGAACTCGACCCCGAACCGCTGCGCCGCCGCGGCCAGATTCTGCGCCGCCAGTTGCGGATCGCTGATGTACCCGGCGTCGGGGGTGAACACCGCGCCGAGCGTGCCGGGCGCCGGCGCCCAGAAAGCCTCGTCGTCGAGCCGCTTGGGCGGGAAGTACCGACCGGGGTCCAGGCCCGGGATCCTGGCCGCCAGGGCGTCCGCGTCCCACTCCTGGTACGGCACCCCGACCGCGTCGAACAACGGGAGCACGGCGCTGCGCGGCGCGGCGTCCACGTCGAGCACGGCCAGGCCGCAGCGCTCGAACCGGACCGGGTTGTCCACCGCGCAGCCCAGATGCTCGGACCACGCGCGCCAGCAGAACTGCGCCTCCCACGAGGCGGCGACGCCGGCGTGGGTGGAGAAGTTGAACCGCACGATGGCGCTGGACGCGCTGGTGGACCCGAGGCCGACGCCGCCGGCCTTGTCCACGACGATCACCCGGCGGCCCGCGCGGGCCAGTTCCAGCGCGATCGACGCGCCCATCACGCCCGCGCCGACCACGACGACGTCGGTATTCATCCGGTTTCCTCCCTGATCGGCGGCAATCGGCGGCCTCACGCCGGGCGACACCTCCAGTCTGACCGGCGGCACGCCACGACACAGCCGACTGTGGTCGCACATCCACACCGACCGCCGACCCGACCGCCGCCGCCCCGACGGAGTAGGCCGCCCCCGGATCGCACCGCCGACCCGCAGGGGCCGCGACACGTCTGCCCCCGGCGCAAGATATCTTGATGTCGAGCAATGTTGCGGACATGGAGCGGAGCATCCTGTGACTGACCCGACCATCATCTATACGCACACCGACGAGGCCCCGGCCCTGGCGACGTATTCGTTCCTGCCCGTGGTCCAGGCGTACGCGGCGACGGCCGGGGTCAAGGTCGAGACCCGGGACATCTCCCTGGCCGGGCGGATCATCGCGCACTTCCCGGACCACCTGAAGGCGGACCAGCAGCTCGCGGACGCCCTCGCCGAGCTCGGTGACCTGGCCAAGACGCCCGAGGCCAACATCATCAAGCTGCCGAACATCTCGGCCTCGATCCCGCAGCTCAAGGCGGCCATCGCCGAGCTCCAGGAGCAGGGCTACGCACTGCCGGACTACCCGGACGACCCGAAGACCGACGCCGAGAAGGACATTCGCGCGCGCTACGGGAAGACCCTGGGCAGCGCGGTCAACCCGGTCCTGCGCGAGGGCAACTCGGACCGCCGCGCGCCCGCGTCGGTGAAGAACTACGTCCGCGCGCACCCGCACCGCATGGGCGCCTGGACCGCCGACTCGAAGACCGATGTCGCGCACATGACCGCCGACGACTTCCGCTCCACCGAGAAGTCCGCGGTGCTCGCCGAGCCCGGCACGCTGCGCATCGAGCTGGTCGGCGACGACGGCAGCACGACCGTGCTGCGCGAGTCGGTACCGGTACTCGCCGGCGAGGTGGTGGACGCGTCGGTGATGCGCGCCGCGCCGCTGCGCGAGTTCCTGTCCGCGCAGGTGGCCCGGGCCAAGGCGGAGGGTGTGCTGCTGTCGGTGCACCTGAAGGCCACCATGATGAAGGTCTCCGACCCGATCATCTTCGGCCACGCGGTCCGCGCCTTCTTCCCGCAGACCTTCGCCGAGCACGGCCAGGCGCTCGCGGCGGCCGGCCTCAGCCCCAACGACGGTCTCGGCGCGATCCTCAAGGGCCTGGAGTCGCTGCCGGACGGCGCGAAGATCAAGGAGTCCTTCGAGGCCGAGATCGCCGCCGGACCGGCGCTGGCGATGGTCGACTCGGACCGCGGCATCACCAACCTGCACGTGCCCAGCGACGTCATCGTGGACGCCTCGATGCCGGCCATGATCCGCACCTCCGGCCACATGTGGGGCCCGGACGGCAAGGAGGCCGACACCCTGGCCGTGCTGCCGGACAGCAGCTACGCGGGCGTGTACCAGGTCGTCATCGACGACTGCCGGGCCAACGGCGCGTACGACCCGGCCACGATGGGCTCGGTGCCCAACGTCGGCCTGATGGCGCAAAAGGCCGAGGAGTACGGCAGCCACGACAAGACCTTCGAGATCCCCACCACCGGCACGGTGCGGGTCGTCGACGCCGCGGGTACCGCGGTGCTCGAGCAGGCCGTGGCGGCGGGCGACATCTTCCGGATGTGCCAGACCAAGGACCTGCCGATCAAGGACTGGGTCAAGCTGGCCGTCTCGCGCGCCCGCGCCACCGGCAACCCCGCGGTGTTCTGGCTGGACGAGGGCCGCGCGCACGACGCGAACCTGATCGCCAAGGTCGAGCAGTACCTGCCCGAGCACGACACCGACGGTCTGACCATCGAGATCATGTCGCCGGTCGAGGCCACCGCGTACTCCCTGGCGCGCATCCGGCGCGGCGAGGACACCATCTCGGTGACCGGCAACGTGCTGCGCGACTACCTCACCGACCTGTTCCCGATCCTGGAGCTGGGCACGAGCGCGAAGATGCTCTCGGTGGTCCCGCTGATGGACGGCGGCGGCCTGTTCGAGACCGGCGCGGGCGGCTCCGCGCCCAAGCACGTACAGCAGTTGGTCAAGGAGAACTACCTGCGCTGGGACAGCCTGGGCGAGTTCCTCGCGCTGGCGGTCAGCTTCGAGCACCTCGCGCAGTCCGTGGGCAACGCCCGCGCCCAGGTGCTCGCCGACACGCTGGACCGGGCCACCGGCACGTTCCTGGACCACGACAAGTCGCCCAGCCGGCGCGTGGGCGGCATCGACAACCGGGGCAGCCACTTCTATCTGGCGCTCTACTGGGCCCAGGAGTTGGCCACGCAGACCCAGGACGCGGCGCTGGCCGAGGCGTTCGCGGGGCTGGCCCGGACCTTGTCCGAGCAGGAGGAGACCATCGTCGCCGAGCTGATCGCGGTACAGGGTTCGCCGGCCGACATCGGCGGCTACTACCGTCCCGACCCGGCCAAGGCGTCGGCCGTGATGCGCCCGTCGACCACGTTCAACCAGGCCCTCGCGACGCTGGCCTGAGCCGGCGCGTAAGCGGTAGGCGGTATCCGCCCCGGCCGGCAGTACGCCCGGCCGGGGCGGTGCCGCCTCAGCCCACCGTCACCGGGTGGCGCACGACGGCGTCGAAGAGATACCCCTGCGTGTTGAAGATCGCCCGGTCCGGCTGGGTCCGCCCCGCCGTGTCGCTCGCCCGGGCCAGCAGTTCGACCGAACCGGGGCCCGCCGGCCGCCAGTCCACGCTCCAGCGCACCCACCCGTCCCGCCTGGGCTCGTCCCGCAGCCGGGCCCGGCGCCAGTTCGCGCCGCCGTCCGTGCTGACCTCGACCCGGCGCACCCCGCCCGCACCCGACCACGACCGGCCGGGCAGCCGGTGTGTGACGCGCGGCGCGAGGCGGGCGCCGAAGGGCAGTTCGAAGGCACTCTTGAGGGTCTGCCGGGTCAGCGGTGGGCTGCCACCGTCGGGGTAGTCGGGCCCGAACAGCCGGTAGAACTCGGTGTTCCACGGCGAATACAGCGGCTGCGTCGCCACCTCGATGTCGCCGACCCACTTGATCGACGCGATGCCCACCCACGAGGGCACCACGAGCCGTACCGGCGCGCCGTGGTCGGGGCCCAGCGGCTCGCCGTTCATCTCGTACGCGAGCAGTACGTCGTCCAGCGCCTTGGCCACCGGCAGCGGCCGGCGCACCCGGCCGAAGTCGACGCCGCCGCTGACGTACGGGTCGTCCAGGCCGCGCGGCAGTACGTCCACCGCTTCTCGGCGCAGCCCGGCGCGGTGCAGTACGTCGGCCAGTCGGGCGCCGCGCCAGCGGGCCACGCCGATCCCGCCGAGCGTCCAGGCGGTGCCCGGGACCGGTCGGCCCTGCTGGGAGGCGTAGAAGCTGCGGCCGTTGCCGGCGCACTCGATGGCCGCGGTATGGGTATGCGCGGGCAGCCGGCGCAGCGCGGCCAGGTCGAGTTCGATCGCGCGCGCGTAGTCGACGGACCCGCGCAGCCCGCTCCCCCACAACCGCAACCGCCAGTCCGCCTCGGCCAGTCGCGGGGTCGAGGTGTGGTTGCGGACGAAGAACCGGTCCACCGGCGTGTGGTAGCCGGTCCCGCGCAGCGCGGGGAAGTTGGTCTCGGCGTTGGTGCCCCGGACGGTGAACCACTCGGGTGGCAGCGGCTTGACGATCCCGGGGCCGGCGGCGGCCGGGGCGGCCGGATCCGGTCCATCCGCCGCGTACGCGGTGCCGGTGGGCAACGCGGTGGCCATCCCCGCGGCGGCGAGCAGGGCGAACAGGTCGCGTCTGGGCAGCCCGTCCGCGCGCGCGGTACGGGTGAGCCATTGCCGCAACCGGTGCCGGTCGTAGGCGACTTCGTTGATCGGGGTCATCGGGCCTTCTTCCACTGAGCGGACGGCGCGGCGGTACGGCGACTCCGGGGGGGAAAGACGGATCAACAACAGCGGCGGGGCGCACGGGACCGGAGGTCGGTGCGGCGACGGTGGCCGAGGATCACAGCGCGATCGTAGAGGACCGCGCCGGGGACCGTCGACGGAATCGAAGCGGTGTCAACGACCGGTCAGCGGCCAGGCGTCCACGTCGCGGTAGTGGATCGGGCCCGGGCCGCGACCGAGGTTGCTGCCGACCAGGTGCAGCCGCGCGGCGGACCACGGGGTGCCGACGAAGTCGGCCAGTTCGGCGGCGGCGCCCACGATGCCGTCCGGCGTGTCCCGCCGGGCCCGGGCCAGGGTCAGATGCGCCCGCAACGGCCGATCCTCGAACGGGATGCCACCCTCGACGACGGCCCGCCGAACCGCCCCGGCCAGCGTGTGCAGCGCGGCCAGGTCCCC
The DNA here is from genome assembly GCF_049739465.1 of Embleya sp. AB8. Taxonomy (NCBI): domain Bacteria; kingdom Bacillati; phylum Actinomycetota; class Actinomycetes; order Kitasatosporales; family Streptomycetaceae; genus Embleya; species Embleya sp. AB8. The sequence goes on along the minus strand of NZ_JBMHHY010000031.1, from coordinate 126,769 downwards.
CGTCACGTCACTCCACAACACCCGCCGATCGAACTCCCCGGCCCCGCGCAGCGCCAGCCCGATCGGCGCCACGGACCCGGCCACCTCGGCGAGCGGCGCCCGCAACGTCTCGACCACGTCGACCGCGACCTCGCCGAGGAAGGCCAGGGTGATGTGCCAGTCCTCGATCCGATTCCACCGAAGCCGAGGATGCGCGAGCGCCACCGGCCGCACGGCCCGAGCCAGCTCGTCCTTGGCGGCGTCCGGCGGAGCGATGGCCACGAACAACCGTACGGTCCGGGGCGGGGTCGAAGAATCGTCGATCACAGGAGATTTCGTACCGCATCACTCGGGCCGCCGACACGGCGGCCCACCGAAAGACCCGGATCGACCGCACGAGGAGCCCGCCCGCCCCGCGCAGCGCCTCGCGGCTCGCGGCTCGCGGCTCGCGGCTCGCGGCTCGCGGCTCGCGGCTCGCGGCGCACGGCGCACGGCGCACGGCGCACGGCGCACAGTCGGCTTCAGAGCACCAGTACCACCTTGCCGCTCAGGTGGCCGCGCTCGCTGTCGCGGTGGGCCCGGGCCGCGTCGGCCAGCGGGTAGGACGCGTGGATCGGCAGGCGCAGGGTGCCCGCCTCGTGCAGGGCCAAGGCCGCCGCGACGCCCTCGCCCGTACGATGCGCCTCCCCGCCGGCGGAGAAGCGCACGCCCAGCGCCCGGGTGCCCATCGGGTCGGCGATGCCGAGCACCCGGTCCCGGCCGCCGGTCAGCTCGATCGACGCGGTCAGCGCGTCGCCCCGGCCCGCCGCGTCCACCGCCGCGTCGACCGTGCCGCCCAGCGCCCGCACCCGGTCCACCAGGCCCGGACCGTACTCGACCGGCTCGGCGCCCAGTTCGCGCAGCCGCTCGTGGTTGGCCACACTCGCGGTGCCGATCACCCGGATCCCCCGGGCCCGGGCGAGCTGCGTGGTGAGCGCGCCCACGCTGCCCGCGCCGCCGTGGATCAGCAGCGTCTCGCCGGCTTGTACGCCGAGCAGGTCCAGGATCCGGTATCCGGTCTCCGCGGCCGACGAAAGCGCGGCGGCCTGCGCCCAGCTCAGCGTGGCCGGCTTGACCGTCAGCCGGGCCACGTCGGCGAGCGCCTCCTCGGCGTAGGAACCACTCGCGGTCCGCCCGAACACCTCGTCGCCGACCCGGAGTTCGCTCACCCCGGGGCCGACCGCGACGACCACCCCGGCCGCCTCGCCGCCCGGCACCTTCGGGAACTCGACCGGGAACAGCGCGGCCAACGCGCCGGACCGCATCCGGTGGTCGAGCGGATTGACGCCGACCGCGCGCACCGCGATCCGTACCTGACCGGGCCCCGGCGCGGGCAGCGCCAACTCGATCGGGTGCAGTACGTCGGCGTCGCCGTAGCCGCTGTAGGCGATGGCCTTGATCATCGGCGTCTCGGCCGGCACCGAACTCGTCGAAGTCATCGAACTCGTCGAACTCGTCGAAGTCATCAAAATCACGTTCCTCGTCGGGCGCGGACCGGCCCGGGAGGGGCCGGTGGGGACACCAAGCCTGGCCCCGGACCGTCCGCCGGCCACCCCGCCGTTCGGCCGGTTCCGCCCCGCCGAACGGCCGGCACACCGGCCCCGGCGGGGTCGTAACGTTGTCGCATGAAGTCGCACGGTTGGACCGGCCCGGAGGACGCTCTCGGCACGGTGCTCGACGTTCTGGCCGCTCCGCTGGCGGGGGTGCTGCCGCGCCTGTCGGAGGTACTCGCCGAGTTGGTGCCGCACGTCGCGCTGGCCCAGCTCAGCGCGGTCTGCGCGGTCGCACCGGTACGCGTGCTGGGCGAGCTGTCGCCGGCCGGCGCGGTGACCGCCGCCGACCTTGGCCGGGTGGCCGACACCGTCTCGATCGGTCGGCCGTTCCTCGGCGAGGCGGTACTGGCCGGCGAGCCGCGCCCGGTGCTCGCGGTCGCGGCGGGCGGCGGGCCGGAGGTGGCCGCGCTGCTTGTCCTGGTCCGCGCCGACACCGCGCCGCTGCCGACCCGGGTGCTCACTCTGGTGCAGCGGATGTGGGATGTGGTGACCGTACATCTGGACCGGCGCGGTGCCGAGGCCGATCCGGGTCCGGCGGCGGTGTCGCGCGCGGCGGCGGGGGCGCGGGCGCGGACCATCGCCGAGCTGACCGATACACACTCCTCGGTGCTCTCCGCGATCCTGGGCACGCTGCGTGCCCCGGCGCTCGACGATGCCGCCGCCCGGCGACGGGCGATCGACCTGGCCGTCTCCGCGCTGCTCGACCTGCGCTCGGCGGCCGATCGGGACCGGGAGTTGAGCGAGGAGCCGGCCGACGCGGCGTTCGCCCGGCTGACCGGCGAGTTGCGCCCGCTGCTGCGCTTCGCGTCGATCGAACTGGACCTACGCGCGCCGGGGACCTCACGCACGCTGGCCTCGGACACCGCGCACCTGGCCCGCGCGGTGGTGCGCGCCGCGGTGCTCCGGATGCTGGATCAGGATTCGGTCCACCGGCTGCACGTGAGCTGGCAGGCCGAGGGGGACGAGTTGCGGATCGGGGTACGGGACGACGGTCCGGGGCTGCTCGCGGCGGAAACGATGGCGGTGGATCGCATCGCCGAACGGCTGGCCGCGCTCGGCGGCCGGCTGGAGCTGGACGCGCTGCCGGGTTGGGGCACCACGGTCTCGGCGACCCTGCCGCTGACCGCGCCCACACCGCCGGCCGCACCCGCCCTGGACGGCCTGCATCCACGCGAGCTGGAGGTACTCGAACAGCTCGCCGCCGGGCGCCGCAATCGGGACATCGCCCGGGTGCTCGGGATCGGCGAATCGACGGTCAAATTCCATGTGGCCAACATCCTGGCCAAACTCGGCGTCGGCTCCCGAGGCGAGGCCGCCGCCCTGGTCCACCGCATCGCGTCCTGACCCAGACGACCGGACGCTTCAGCCGGCAGCCAACTCCGGATGCTCGATCCCCTCGAACACCTTGACCCGCACAATCGGCTCCTGCCCACCACGCTGAGCGAGCGTGGTCACACTCCCCCAGGGCCGATCCGGCAACGTCACCGGGAACGAATAGCTGTTCGCGCAACCCGTGCAGTCGTACCGATCGACCCACACCTCGACATCGGTGGCGCTCCCCGGGACGCGAGCGGCATGCCGATAGGTCGCATGACACCGAGTACACCGCTCCCCGGGCGCACAGGTGCCACCACACGGACACGGCAGATCAAAACTCTCGGCCGGCTCCCAGTACCGAGTCCGCAACGCCACCGCGGTCCGCTTGTCCGGCGCCTTGGCCCCACGCGGCACGATCATCTGCCGAGCGGCAACAACATAGGACTCCCCGGAGGCAGCCATCCGCCCCCGGATCACGCCCTTGCGGACTCGGTTGGTAGTCATCTTTTCCTCCGATAGCAGCCGGCAGCACAACCCGGCCACCACCCCCAACAATATCCGCGCCCTTCCCCACCCCCGAACCGCCCACTCGACCCGCCCCCACTCAGGCCAACACCACCCAGGCAGCCCCACCCGAGCACCCGACCACTCAGCCCGCCCGGCCACCCACCCACCCAGGCCCAACCCATCCACTCAGCCGCTCCGGCCACCAATTCAGCCCGTCCGGCGCTTGAGGACAAAGCCGAACCAGGCCCGACGCGCCGGCCAGGCCATGACCGACCCACGCAATTCAGCCCGTCCGGCGTTTGAGGACAAAGCCGAACCGGGCCCGACGTGCCGACCAGGCCATGACCGACCCACCCAATTCAGCCCGTCCGGCGTTTGAGGACAACGCCGAACCGGGCCCTACGCGCCGACCCACGTCACGACCGACCCACCCAATTCAGCCCGTCCGGCGCTTGAGGACAAACCCCCGACAAGCCCAGACGCGCAACGGCGGCCGGCCAAATCCCCCCGCGCCCCACGCAGTGGAACGGCACCCGGCCACCGCGGGGGGCGATGGCCGGGTGCCGGGTCGGGGACGAGGCGGCCCCAAGGGACCCCGGGCGCCGGCCCGGGTGGGTACCGCCACGACTCAGGTCAGGACGACGACGGCGCCGCCTCCGCGGCGAGCGCAGCCAAACCGTTCCGCCACAACGAGTTCACCCGCGCACGCTCCTGCGCGTTCGGGTTGGGGTTCGTGCAGGACGGGCCGGGCCCACCACCGGACATCAGTTCGCTGCACGGCCCGGAGTAGTGGTCCGGCAGCCCCAGGACGTGGCCCGTCTCGTGCGCCGTGACCCGGGTCGAGTTGTACTGCCGGTTCTGCTTGTAGTCGAGGAATATGTAGCCGCGGCCATGGCCGTTCGTGCTCGCGTACGAGCCACGCGCGTCATTGCCCTCGTAGTACTGGAAGTCGGGGTTGGCGCCTTCCTGGAGACGTACGTTCGTCACCGAGCTGTTCCAGATCTGTGCCGCGCGACCGATCACCGACCGGAAGGTCGGCGCGTTGGCCGTGCTGTACCTGATCGTGACCACCCGCGCGCCGGGCGACTCGGCACGCTTGCTCGCCACGGACTTCATCACCGCGTCGAAGAACGCCTGGTTCTGCGCCTGGTCCTCCTGGCCGGCGTACTGCGCGGAGTGGCGGAGGGGCGCTGCGACGCCGTCGGGCGTGGCGGACGCCGCGGGCGCGGCGAGCAGGCCGGCCGCGAGGCCGAGTCCGAGGGCGGCGGTGAGCACGGTCTTACGGGGCTTCCGAGGACGCGAAAGGGACATGGGGGGCTCCTTGGGGGCCGAAGGGGGCCGAAGACCTGTTCGGTGCGCAACGAGTCTCACGGGCGCCCGGTCTTGCCCGGATGATGACAACCGGCGATAGCACGGTCGTATCACCGCCCGTTCCCGCACCGTCACCGGCACTTCACGCATCGTGTTACGAACAATTCACCGCCCACGCCCGGATCCCGCGCGCGCAGGTGTCTGGTAGGACCTCCCCGGCGCGTCCTATCCTCCGCATCATGGAGCTCGAGGTGAGGCACCTCCGCGCACTGTGTGCCATCGGCGACACCGGCAGCCTGCACGCTGCGGCCCGTTTGCTCGGCATGACCCAGCCGTCCCTGACCGCTCAGCTCAGACGGATCGAAAACGCCCTGGGCGCACCCCTGTTCGTCCGCGACCGGACCGGCAGCCGACCCACCCCACTCGGGCTCACGATGTTGCATCGGGCCCGACCCATCATGGCCGAGATGAGCGCGCTGGTCATCGACACCCAGGCCGAGGCGGTCCGTACCGCCGGGCCGCACCTGCGCATCGGCGGCACCGCGAACCGGGTGATCGCCGACTGGTTGCGCCGACTTCGGTTGCGCCTGCCCAACACCGACACCTACCTGCGCGTGGACGTATCGGCGAGCACCCTGCTCGGCATGGTCGCCGCCGGCCAACTGGACGTGGCCTTCGTACACGAGGTCGAGGGCTTCCCCCTACGTGTCCCGGAGGGTGTCCGAAGGCGCGTACTCGTGGAGCGGGAGCCGCAGTTCATCGCGCTGTCCCCCGACCATCCGGCCGCCGCCGAGCCCGAGGTCAAGCTGACCGAGCTGGCCGACGACCAGTGGATGGTCGACCCGAGTGTGGACGGCGAATGGGAGGGCCTGCGCGAGGTGTTGTCCGACGCGGGCATCAACCCCCGGATCCTGCACGGGGATTACCTCACCGCCGCGTCGCTCGTCGCGATCGGCGAGGTGGTGACACCGTGTCAGCCCACCTCGCGGCCCCGGCCCGACATGGCGGTCCGGCCGGTGACCGGCGATCCGCTCGCGGTCCGGCTGTTCCTGGCCTTCCGCACCGACAACGGTCCCGCCCCGGCGCTGATCGACACCGTCTATCACGAGTTGGAGTCCGCCTACCGCGAGGCCGCCTGGCTCGCCGTCGCCTACCGCCAACGCCTCCTCCGCGAGGACAGCCCGATCCTGCGCTACGACAGCCAAGCCCGGAGCCGCTCCTGACCCCCACCTCCCACCGCACCCCGGCGCCCCGGCACCCATCCAGGTGCGATCAGGCCGTACCGTCGCCGGGACGCGGGCCGGTGTAGACACCGACCGCCCGGTAACGCAGGCCGGGTTGCCGGTACTCCTCCATCGCGTGCGCCAACCAGCCGATCGATCTGGCCGTCGCGAAGATCGCCTCCCCGGCGTCCGACCGCATGTCCAACGCGTGTGCCAGGGCCGCCAGGGCCAGGTCCGCGTTGGCGAACATGCCCTCGCGGGCCGCCACTTCGTCGAGCAGCGCGTCCACGACCCGGATCACCCGGGCCACCCGGGCGTCCTCGTCGGCCAGTTCCCGAAGCAGAGCGATGAGCAGCTCGGCACGCGGGTCACGTTCGGCATAGAGCGCATGGCCCAGCCCCGGCAGGGCCTCGCCGACCCGCAGTCGATCCGCGACCGCGACCGTCGGCCCGCCCGCCGGATCCAACGCGTCGCGCAGGAAACGATGCGCCAGGCCGAGCGCGGCGCCGTGATGCCGGCCGTCGAACACCCCGAGCCCGGCGGACACCACCGCGTACACGTCCGCCCGGGCACCCGCCGCCACCCGCGCGGCCAGGGTGGAAACCGCCAGGTCGTGGTCGGCCATCAACACCAGCGCGGCGTTGAGCAGGTGCAGGTGCGCCGGCCCGGCGGCCCGGCCGGTCAGCTTCGGCCACAACCGCGCGGCCAGGCCGGATCCGGTCGGCGCCGCCGCACCCGGGCACGGCGGCAGTGTGTCGGCGATCAGCGCGAGCAGCCGCTGCCCGCCGCGCACCACCGCCTGCTCCGACAGGTCGTAGCGCAGCGGATCGGCCGCGCCCGCCGCCGCGACGATCATCCGGATCCGATCGGTGAGCCGCGCGCTGTCCGGCAGCAGCCGCACGGTGCCCGCGACCAGCTCGGCCGACCCGGCGTCGACCTCGAAGTACGGTGGCACCACGCCGAGTTCGGCCCGCCACAGCCAGTGCGCAACCGCCTCCACGGGATACTCCACCAACTCGGTCACATCCCGACCGCGATAGTGCAGCCGGTCCTCGGCGAGCAGCGTCAGCCGGGTGTGGATCCGCTCGATCGAGCCGTTGGGGTGTTGCCGGCCGCCGGTCCGGGCCGCCAGTTCCTCCACCTGCGCGGTGGCGAATCGGCTGCCGCGCTGCCGCGACTCGCGCACGCTGGTCAGCAGGCCGCGGCTGACGTAGGCGTAGATCGTCTCGGGCTTGACCCCCAACCGCCGCGCCGCCTGGGCGGTGGTCAGGAAGTCGTGCGGGTAATCCCGCTCACTGCCGCCACCCGGCTCGGCCCGCTGACCAGCCATTTCACGCACTCCTTCGACCCATATTGACCCAGTCAACATTGACGATAGTTGATTGCTGATCAACAGTCGTCATAAGACATGAGACATGAGACCCGAGTCATGAGTCATGAGTCATGAGTCATGAGTCATGAGTCATGAGTCATGAGTCATGAGTCATGAGTCATGAGACATGAGACATGTGAACGAAATGTGTGAGCCGTACCCAACTGCCGGAGGTGTGTCATGGCGGTCGTCGCGGACGCGGGGATCGAAGTACCCAGGGGCCTGAAGGGCGTGGTGGTCACCACCACCGAGCTGGGCGATGTGCGGGGCGCGGAGGGCTTCTACCACTACCGGCAGTACTCGGCGATCGAACTGGCCCGCACCCGCACGTTCGAGGACGCGTGGTTCCTGTTCGTCCGTGGCCGGCTGCCCGAGGCCGAGGAACGTGCGCCGTTTGCCGAGGAGTTGGCCCGATTGCGGGTGCTGCCGGAGGAACTGCGGCCGGTCCTGCGGTCGATCGCGATGGCCGGCGAGCGCTTCGCCCCGCTGGCCGGCCTGCGGACCGCCCTGTCCCTGGTCGGCGCCGCCCGCAATCTGCCGCCGCTGTGGGATTCGACGCCCGAACGGCGGCGCGCGGACGCCCTGTTGGTCGGCGCGGTGACTCCGACCATCCTGGCCGCGCTGTACCGCATCCGCGAAGGCAAGGAGCCGCTGGAGCCGCGGGCGGATCTGTCGGCTGCGGCCAACTGGCTCTACCTGGTGACCGGTTGCGATCCCGACCCGGTACGGGTGGCCGCGATCGAGCGCTACCTGACCGCGACGATCGACCACGGCTTCAACGCCTCCACGTTCACCGCCCGGGTGATCGCCTCCTCGGGGGCCGATCTGGTGTCCGCGGTGACCGGTGCGATCGGCGCGTTCTCCGGTCCGCTGCACGGCGGGGCGCCGGATCGGGCGTTGGCGGCGCTGGACGAGATCGGCTCGCCGGACCACATCGATCCGTGGGTACGGGCCAGGATCGCCGCCGGGGACCGGATCATGGGCTTCGGCCACGCGGTCTACCGCACCGAGGACCCCCGCGCGGTACTGCTGGCCGAGATCGCCGGCGAACTCGCCGAGCAGGCCGACGCGCGGGGTGTGGCACTGGCGGACTTCGCCGGGGCGGTGCACCGTCGGGTCACCGAGATCCTGGCCGAACTCAAGCCGGGCCGGGAGTTGCACGTCAACGTGGAGTTCTACGCGGGTGTCGTGATGGAACTGTGCGGGATCCCTCGGAGCATGTTCACCCCGACGTTCACCGCAAGCCGGGTGATCGGCTGGTGCGCGAACATCCTGGAACAGTCCACCGACCCCAGGATCATCCGCCCCATCGCCCGCTACACGGGCCCGCAGCCGCCGCAGCCGGTCCCGTTCGCCTGAGCGACGGCGCGCGCCTCACGCATCGACTCCGAGGGCGGTTCCGAACCCGGCACCGGGTGGGTGGAATGATGGCCGGGCCGCCGGTTCGTCCACAGTGTGAACCGGCTTGCTCGGACCGTGAACAGTGAGGAACCTCCCATGACGACCCCCGACGCCGGAACCCCCGCCCCGGTACCGACCGCCGTGCGCGCCGCCGCCGGGGCCACCCTGGCCCGGGAGGCCGCGCGCTTCGCCGGCCTGGGCTGGATGCGCGGCACCTCCGGGAACCTGTCCGTGGTGCTCACCCGGGAACCGCTGCGGCTCGCGGTGACCGCGTCCGGCCTGGACAAGGGCGAGTTGGCGGCGGACGACCTGGTCGTGGTGGACGCGGCCGGCGCACCGATCGCCGAGGAGGCGAGCACACCGCCGCGCCGCCCGTCCGCCGAAGCCGGGTTGCACGCCCGCGTGGTGGCGCTGACCGGCGCGGGCGCGGTCTTCCACGTACACACGCTGGCCGCGGTCCGCGCGGGCGCGCGCTGGCCGGCCGGGATCGAGCTGCGCGACCTGGAGATGCTCAAGGGCATCGGCCGCGCGGCGCACGACGAGACGGTGACGATCCCGGTGATCGCCAACAGCCAGGACATGAACGTACTCGGCGACCGCCTCGAAGCCGCCCTGGTCCCCGGCGTACCGGCCGTCGTGGTCGCCGCACACGGCATGTACGTCTGGGGCACCGACCCGATCCAGGCCCGCCACCACGTCGAGGTACTCGAATGGCTCCTCGAATACCGCATCGCCGAGAGCTGAGCCCACCCAGGGCCGGGCAACACAACCAATCACCCTGCCCAACGCAGCCGATCATCAGCCCGTCCGGCGCAACCAAACAGCCCGACCAACGCAACCGATCAGCCCGTCCGGCGTTTGAGGACAAAGCGGGACCGGCCGCACCCGACGAACAGCCACCGCCGACCCACCCAAATCAGCCCGTCCGGCGCTTGAGGACAACGCGGCACCCGGCCCGACCCGCCGACGGCCGCCAGGACCGACCCACCCACCAGCCCGTCCGGCGTTTGAGGACAAAGCCGCACCGGGCCCATCCAACGACCGCGGCCAAGACCGACCCCCCGATCAATACGTGCGCACGCCGTCCTCGTCCACGATCGCACTGATCAACCGCACCGGCGTAACGTCGAACGCCGGGTTGAACGCCCGCGATTCGGCAGGCGCGACCCGAACCCCGGCCACTTCCAGCACCTCGGACTCGGGCCGTTCCTCGATCGTGATCTCGTCGCCATGCGCGGTCGCGTCGTCGAACGTGGTCCGCGGCGCCGCGACCACGAACGGGACGCCCGCGTCCGCGCAGGCCAGCGCGACGCCCACCGAGCCGATCTTGTTCGCGGTGTCCCCGTTGAGCGCGATCCGGTCCGCGCCGATCACCGCGACGTCGACCAGGCCGCGCAGGATCGTGCTCGCCGCCGCGCCGTCCGGCTGGACCAGGTGCGCGATGCCCTCCTGGGCCAACTCCCAGGCGGTCAGCCGCGATCCCTGGAGCAGCGGGCGCGTCTCGTCGACGTAGACGACCTCCAGCACGCCACGCGCGTGCAGTTCGCGGATGATCCCGAGCGCCGTCCCCCACCCGGCGGTGGCCAACGAGCCGGTGTTGCAGTGGGTCAGTACGCGCAGCGGGCGCCGCTCGATCCGGTCCAGGATCCAGTCCGCGCCGTGCCGCCCGATGGCGTGGTTGGCCTCCACGTCCTCGCGCACCACCGCGTCGGCCTCGGCCAGCACCGCGTCCACCCCCTTGGCCGCGAACGGCAGCACCCGGTCCACGCCGCCCGCCAGGTTGACCGCGGTGGGCCGGGCGTCCCGGATCCGGTCGATCTCGCCGGCCAGCCGCTCGGCGCTCCAGCCCTCCCGCTCGCCCTGCCGCATCGCCACCGCGACGCCGTACGCCCCGGCCGCGCCGAGCGCCGGCGCCCCGCGCACCGCGAGCCGCCGGATCGCCTCGATCAGCGCGTCCACGTCGGTGATCTCCAGGTGCACGATCCGCTGCGGCAGCGCGGTCTGGTCGAGCAGGCGCAGGCCGGTGCCGTACCAGGCGAGCGTGCGTATCTCGGCGGCCATCGGGGGTCCTACCTTTCCGGGCGAACAATCGAGCCGCGGGCGAGGGAGGCGCCCGCGCGGCGGACCCGGACATCGGCCCGCCGACCGTCCGTCGGCAGGAGCAGCGGAAGCAACTGCGCGGTGCGGCCCCAGCGATGCTACGTCGCGCAAAAATCGACACCGACGCCGCGCCCGGCATCCGAAACGGCCGGTTGTTACAACGGTAGCCGGCCGCCGATGACCCCGATCAGTCAACGGCCACATCGTGGACAATCCGTCCGCATCCTGAACAAGTGCGAGAAGTGCCTGGTGGGGGTGCTAATCTCCCCCGAAACCAGTCGCGTGTGATCATCACATCGATACATCGCTCGATGCATCGGTACTCGATACATCGGTACTCGATGCATCGGTAGTCGACTGGTCCGATCGGAAAGGAGCCGGCTGTGGCCGAGACGTGTCGTTGCGACGTACGTATCGAGTGTCACGGCCGCTCCATGGCGTGTAACCGTCCGCCGCTTCCGCTCGACAGGCACGGGGTCCGCGGCGTACCGGTCCGCCGCACCGGCCGCTGTTGTCGGCCTCGTTCCTGACCGATCGCCCCGCATCGTCCCGAAGCGCGCGATCGAGACCGCGCACGTACCGCCCCGCCCGGAACCCCGACGCCGCCAGGCGCCGCGACCGGCGAGGCCGATGGAAACGACGGAACCGACCGAACCGACCGAACCGCGAGGTTCCCGTCCCCACGCAAGCCGCCGACTCCGCGCCGCCCCGCCGGAGTCGACACTCCTCCCAAGGACGCTCATGTACCGCATCACCTTCCGCCACCGCCTGGCCGTGGCCACCCTCGTCGTCGGCACCGCGCTGGCCGCCACCGCGTGCAACGCCTCCGCCGACAAGGACAAGGACAAGTCCTCGGCCGCCGCCGGGTCCAGCGGCGGGGCGGGCAGGAATGTCGTGCTGGTCACGCCGGAGCCGATCGGCGTCAACGACTTCCTCAAGCTGGCCGCCACCGGCGCGCAGAACGCGGCCAAGCGGGGCGGCGGCAGCGCGACCGTCCTGGAGAGCAAGGACACCAGCGCGATCCAGCAGAACGTGGCGGCCGCGGTGCGCCAGAAGCCCGCCGTCGTGGTGGCGGTCGGCTTCGAGTTCGCCGACGTACTGGCCCAGCAGGCCGAGGCCAACCCCAAGCAGCAGTTCCTGTTCGTCGACTCCTGCACGAGCAAGCCGTACCCGAACATCACCTGCGCGACCTTCCGCGAGCACGAGGGCACCTTCCTCGCCGGCGCCGAGGCGGGCCTGCTCACCAAGAGCGGCAAGGTCGGCGCGGTGGTCGCGCTGGACAGCCCGCAGATCCGCCGCTTCTCCGACCCGTTCGGCGCCGGCGCCAAGCAGACCAACCCGGCAAGTGCCTTCACCCAGCTGTTCGTCGGCGGCCAGAAGCCGTTCAACGACCCGGCCCGGGCCGGCGAGCAGACCGCGTCGCTCAAGGCCAAGGACGTGGACCAGATCATGGGCGCCGCCTCCGCCGCGGGCAACCTCGGCGTGTTCAACGCGGCCAAGACGGCCGGCGTGCAGGCGTTCGGCGTGGACGTCAACCAGTGCACGGCGGCGCCCGGCACGGTCGTGGACAACGTGATCAAGCGCACCGACATCGCGGTGGAGAAGGGCGTCGAGCAGATCACCGGCGGCAAGACGGGTGGGGTCACCTCGTACGGCCTCAAGGAGGGCGGCATCACGCTCACCGGCCTGGAGAGCGGCCTGGAAACCTCGCAGTGCCTGATCGCCCAACACCCCGACGTGCTCAAGACGGTCCAGGGCCTGCGCGACCAGATCGTGGCCGGCTCGATCACCGTGGCCGACCCGGCCGCCGCCAAGTAGTCCCGTCCCGAGCGGCGTGGGCGCCGGCTCCACGGATCCGGCGCCCACCCCCGCACCCGCACCGCCCCCACACCCACGCCGCTGCTTCGCCCGCCCGCATGCCCCTCGTCACACCCTCGACCTCGACCGGAGAGACGCCCGATGAACGAGCAGCCCGCCGCCGCCCCCGGTGACCCCGCCGAGGTCGAAATGCGCGGCATCGTGCGGCGGTTCCCGGGGGTCCTGGCCAACGACCGGGTCGACCTGCGGGTCGGCACCGGCGAGATCCACGCGGTGATGGGCGAGAACGGCGCGGGCAAGTCGACCCTGATGTCGATCCTGTACGGTCTGCAACGCCCGGACGCCGGGCGGATCCTGCTGCGCGGCACCGAGCACTCGTTCTCCTCCCCCGTGCAGGCCATCGCGGCCGGACTGGGCATGGTGCACCAGGGCTTCAAGCTGTTCCCCTCGCTGACCGTCACGGAGAACGTGGTCTACGGCGGCGAACCCACCCGGCGCGGCCTGGTCGACCGGGCCGCGGCCCGCGCCCGGGTGGCCGAACTGGTCGAGACGCACGGCCTGCACGTCCCGCCCGACGCCCGGGTGGGTGACCTGCCGGTCGGCGTGCAGCAGCGGGTGGAGATCCTCAAGCTGCTCTATCGCGACGCCCGGGTACTGATCCTGGACGAGCCCACCGCCGTGCTCACCCCCGCCGAGGCGGACCGCCTGCTCGCGGTCGCTCGGGGGCTGGCCCGCTCCGGGCGGACCATCCTCCTGGTCACCCACAAGCTGGGCGAGGTGATGGCGGTCAGCGATCGGGTCACCGTGCTGCGCGACGGTCGGGTCACCGCCCGGCTGACCACCGCCGAGACCACGCCGGCCGAGATCGCGCTCGCGATGACCGGCCGGCGGATCGACCTGGACCGCACCCATCCGGCGGGCACCCCCGCCGCCGAGGTGCTCGACGTCCGCGGGTTGACCGTCTCCGCCGGGCGCGGCGCCAAGCCCGCCGTCGAGGACGTGTCGCTGACCGTACGGGCCGGCGAGATCGTCGGCGTCGCGGGTGTGGCCGGCAACGGGCAGAGCGAACTGGTCGAGGCCCTGGCCGGGTTGCGCCCCGCCGCGGCCGGCCGCGTCCTGGTGGCGGGACAGGATGTGAGCAACGCCACGGTGGCACACCGGCGCCGTGCGGGCCTGGCCTACGTACCCGAGGACCGGGCCACGGTCGGCGCCGCGCGGGACGCGTCGCTGGCCGACAACCTGGCGATGGGCTTCCACCGCACGCCGCCGATCGCCGGTCGCGCCGGCTTCCTGAGCCGGAGCGCGATCCGGGCCCACGCCACGCGCGTGATCGAACGTTTCGGGGTCAAGGCCGCCTCCCCCACCGTCCCCATCGGCACCCTCTCCGGCGGCAATCAGCAAAAAGCCATCCTCGGCCGGGAGATCACCCACGACGCGCCGCTGCTCGTGGTCGAGCAGCCCACCCGGGGGGTGGACATCGGCTCGATCGAGAACATCCACGCGCGGCTGATCGAGTATCGCGACGCCGGCCACGGCATCCTCCTGGTCTCCGCCGAACTGAGCGAGATCCTCGCGCTGGCCGACCGGGTCCTGGTGATCTACGACGGCCGGATCGTCGCCGAACTGCCGCGCGCCGAGGCCGACGTACACCGGATCGGCCTGGCCATGGCGGGCGCGGATCCCACGTCACCCGCCGACGCGACACCGACCACCACCCACCTGGCCTGACGGGTTATCAGACATGACTGCGATCAAGGCCGGTACGGCCATCGAGCATCCGGCCGGCCTCGCCCGGCACGCGGCATCGCGCGTGCGCGGCGCGGTATTCTCCCCGGTCACCGTGTCCATCGTGGCCGCGCTGATCCTGGGCGCGATCATCCTGGCGGGCACCGGCGCCGACCCGCTGACCGCGTACCGATCCGTACTCACCGGCGCGCTCGGCTCCGAGGGCATCGGCGACACGCTCGGCGAATGTATCCCCATCGTCGGCCTGGCCCTGGCGCTGGCCATCCCGCTGCGCGCGGGTCTGGTCAACCTCGGCGGCGACGGTCAACTCGTCCTGGGCGGCCTGGCCGCCGTCTCGGTCGGCCTGTACTCGCCCTTCCCCGCCCCGATCACCGTCGTGCTCGCGCTGCTCGCGGGCATGCTCGCGGGCGGTCTGTGGGCCGCGCTCGCCGCCGTCCTGGAGACCCGCTGCGGCGTCCCGCTGCTGGTCAGCAGTCTGCTGCTGAGCTACCCGGCGATGTCGTTCGGGTCCTACATCGTGCGCTTCCCGCTGCTGCAGCAGGGCTCCGGCATCCCGCAGACCGACCGGCTGCCCGCCGGCGTCAAGTTGCCCGAGTTCGCCGCCGGTTCCGGTGCGGGCACCGGGGTCAGCACGGGCGTCGTGCTGATCGCGCTCGCCGCGATCGTCTACTTCGTGGTCGACCACCGCACCGCCGCCGGCTACGAGGTACGGATGACCGGCCTGGGCGCGCGGTTCGCGGGCTACGCGGGCGTGGACCGGGCCCGGGTGACGCTGCGGCTGATGTTCGCCTCCGGGTCGCTGGCCGGCCTGGTCGGCGCGATCATCGTGCTCGGCTTCCCCTACCGGCTGGTCGACGGGGCGCTGACCACCCCCGGCTACACCTGGACCGGGCTGCTCGCCGCGCTCCTGGCCGCCGCGTCCCCCCTCGGCACGGTGGCCGCCGGCTTCTTCTTCAGCGCGCTGACCATCGGCGGCTTCGGGATGGAGCAGGAGACGGCCGTACCGCAGCAGCTCACCGCCGTGCTGCAGGCCGTGGTGATCCTGTTCCTGGCGGTACGCGGCGGGGTGTTCCGCAAGGACGGCTGGTTGCGCCGACTCGGCAGCGGGTCCGGCGCCCGGGCCGAGGCCGATCCACCGCCGGATCCCGCCCCCGAACCACTCGAATCCGGCGCTCCCGCGCGCGGCGACGGAGGTAAGTGACCATGTCCTTCGACGCCGAGCTGATCTTCTCCGCGCTGCGCGCGCTCACCCCGATCCTGTTCGCCGCCCTCGGCGGCGCGCTGTGCGAACGCGCCGGCGTGTTCAACGTCTCGCTCGAAGGGACCATGCTGATCGGCTGCTTCGCGGCCGTCACCGGCAGCTGGTTCGGTGGCAGCGTGTGGATCGGGGTGATCTCGGGGGTGCTCGCCGCGATGGTCTTCTCCCTGCTGCTCGCGATCGGCGCGGTCACCCTGGGCGCGGACGCCGTGGTGTTGTGCATCGCGCTGAACCTGCTGGCCGTCGGCCTGACCGGCTTCCTCCTGCGCACCATCTTCGGCAAGCAGGGCACCTTCGGCGATCCGGACCTCAAGGGCCTGCAGCCGGTGGACATCCCCGGCCTGGAGTCGGTCCCCTTCCTCGGCCCGGCACTGTCCGGGCACTCGCCGCTGGTCTACCTGTCCTGGCTGGCGGTCGCGGTGATCGCCGTACTGCTGTCCCGGCACCCGTGGGGCGTCCGGCTGCGCGGCGTCGGCGAGGCGCCGGAGGCGGCCCAGTCGCTCGGGGTCAGCGTCGCCCGCTATCGCTACGCCGCGATCCTGACCTCGGGCGCGCTGTGCGGCCTGGCCGGCGCCCAACTCGCGCTCGGCAACGTGACCCTGTTCTCGGAGAACATGACCGCCGGGCGCGGCTGGATCGCCGTGGTGGCCGTCATGCTCGGCCGCGCGCTGCCGATCGGCGTGCTGCTCGCCGGCATCCTGTTCGGCCTGGTCGAGGCGGTCGGTTTCCGGCTCCAGGGCGAAGGCATGCCGCAACAGGCCGCGGACGCCGCGCCGTATGTGATGACCCTGGTCGCGCTCTTCCTGGCCACCCGCTCCCGCGCCCGGCGCGGCGGCGCGCCCCCGGGCCGGTTCGCCGGCCCCATTCCCCGTCCACGCAACCCCCGTCCACGCAACCCCCGTTCCCGCCGCCCGGGTTCGGTCCGCACCACCTCGGAGTCGACGTCATGAGCACGCCCACCACCCGTCCGGCCGTACTGCCGATCACCAAGATCCCCAGCAGCGGCCTGCCCGCCCACGCCCTGGTGGTCGGCGACCCGGCGCGCGCCGCACTGGTCGCCGAACGGCTCGACGACGCGCGGCGGATCGGCGCCAACCGGGAGTACGTCAGCTACTCGGGCACCTGGCGCGGGGTACCCGTGGTGGTGTCCTCGCACGGGGTCGGCGGGCCGGGCGCGGTGTGCCTGTTCGGCGAGTTGGCCGAGGCGGGGGTGCGTACCTTCATCCGGCTCGGTACGGCGGGCGCGATGGCGCGCGGGGTGGGTGACGGCGATCTGGTGGTGGCCACCGGTGCGGTCCGCGACGACGGCGTGACGCAGCAGTTGGTCCCCGCCGAGTTCCCGGCCTGCTCGACGCCCGAGGTGGTACTCGCGCTCCAGGGCGCGGCGCGGGCGCACGGTGCGCCGCAGCACCGGGGGACGGTGTGGACTCGGGCCGCGTTCCTGCCGGGTGTCCTCGAACTGCCGATGAAGCCGTATCAGGCGGCCGGGGTGCTCGCGATCGAGATGGAGTTGTCCGCGCTGTTGGTGTTCGCCGCGCTCGGTGGGCATCGGGCGGGCGGCGTGCTGGTCGTGGACGGGATCGCGGCGGACGATCTGGTCGACGAGTCGGGCGCGTCGACCTACGACCCGCATCGCACGGTGGTCGCCGAGGGGGTCGAGCGCGGCGTGCTGGTGGCGTTGGACGCGCTGTACCGACTGGCCGTGGACGAGGCGGCGGAGCAGGCGTGATCGACCTGCTCGTGACGGGCGGTGCGGTACTGACCGCCGATGCCGCCGACACGTATCTCCCCGACGGCGCGGTGGCGATCGACGGCGGGCGGATCGTCGCGGTCGGCGGGGCGACGGAGTTGCGCGCCCGTTTCCCGGCCGCCCCGACTCTGGACGCGCGCGGGTGTCTGGTCCTGCCGGGCCTGGTCAACGCGCACGCGCACTCGGCGATGACGCTGTTCCGGGGCACCGCCGACGATGTCGATCTCCAGGTGTTCCTGGCCCGGTTGGTGGCCGCGGAGAGCGCGGTGTTGACCGCCGAGGTGGTGCGGGTCGCGGTGCGGTTGGCGCTCGCCGAGTCGATCCGGGCGGGGGTGACCACCGCGATGGACATGTACTGGTTCCCCGAGGCGGGCCTGGCCGCCGCGGCCGAGGCGGGCTTTCGGCTGGTCACCGGGCCGACGTTCATGGACGTGCCGGATCCCCCGGACGGCCTGGACTTCGCCGCCCGACTGCGTGCGGCCCCCGCGCTCCTGGCCGGTACGGCGACCCGCTGTGTGACCCCGCACAGCACATACACCCTGGACCCGGAGCAACTCCGCCGGGTGGCCGAACTGGCCCGCGAACACGATGCGTTGTTGCACATCCACGCGGCGGAGAACGCGGGCGAGGTGGCGATGGTGCAGGCCCGCCACGCCCGCCGCCCGGTCGAACTCCTGCACGACCTGGGCCTGTTGCGGCCCGGCACGCTGCTCGCGCACGCGGTCTGCCTGACCGACGCGGAGATCGCGCTGATCGCCGCGTCCGGGGCGGGCGTCGCGCACTGCCCGGTGTCCAATCTCAAGTTGGCCTCCGGGGTGGCCCGACTGCCCGAACTCCTGGCCGCCGGCGTGCCGGTGGGCCTGGGTACGGACGGCGCGGTCAGCGCCAACGCGCTCGACCTGTTCGGCCCGATCCGCGCGGCGGCGACGCTGCATCGGGCCGCCACCGGCGATCCCACCCTGATCGGGGCGCGGACCTCGGTCCGGATGGCCACCGTCGACGGCGCGCGGGCGATCGGACTCGGCGCGCTGACCGGCTCGTTGGAGGTGGGCAAGGCCGCCGACCTGGTGGTACTGGACCTGCGCCGGCCGCACCTGACGCCGCGTCACGACCCGTGGTCGATGCTGGCCTACGCGGCCGGGCCCGCCGACGTCCGGGACACCGTGATCGACGGCCGGATCGTGCTGCGCGACCGCCGACTGCTTACCATCGACGAGGACGCGGCGATCGAGGAACTCGACGCCCTCGCCGCCACGTTGCCCGAGTTGCCCCGGCTGTCGGAGTTGCCTCGGTTGCCGGAGCCGTCCAGGACAGTGGAGGTGTCGCCATGAGTTCGGTCACGCGCGGCTTCGTCGGCCGGCACACCGCCGCCGACCGCGATCCGCGGCTGCCCCCGGGCCAGTACGACGCACGCCGGGACTTCCCCGTACTGTCCGCCGAGGTCACCCCCGAACTGGCGGCGGCCGACTGGTCGTTCCGGATCGATGGCCTGGTCGACCGGCCGCGCGCGTGGGACTGGGCGCAGGCGCACGAGTTGCCCCGCGACACCTACACGGGCCCGATCCACTGCGTCACGTCCTGGTCGCGGTTGACCACCGACTTCGCCGGCATCCCGTTGGACGCGTTCCTCGCCGAGGCGGGTCCGCAGCCGAACGCCACCCACGCGGTGGCCTATTCGCACACCGGCTACACCACCAACCTCGCGCTCGCCGACTTGACCGGCGGCCGGGCCTGGATCGCCTTCGACTTCGAGGGCGCCCCACTGACCCCGGCACACGGCGGGCCCGCCCGGTTGTTGGTGCCGCACCTGTACTTCTGGAAGAGCGTCAAGTGGATCGCGGGCCTGCGCCTGCTCGATCACGACGAGCCGGGCTTCTGGGAGGTCAACGGCTACCACCACCGCGGCGACCCGTGGGCAGAGGAGCGATACTCCGGTGACTGACGCGACGGTAACGAACCCTCCCGTTTCCATCACGAAATACTCCGTAACCGACTCCGCATACTCCGTAACGGACTCCACCGCCGGGGACCTGCCGCCGATTCCCGCCTTCGCGGCGCCCGGCCGGGCCGCGCCGAGCCTGCGTGGACAGGTGGACTGGCAGGCCGCGACGGTGGTCGAGGTACGACGCGAGACGCCCAACGCGGTGACCGTGCGGCTTGCGCTGCCGGTCTGGAACGCGCATGTCGCGGGCCAGCACTACATGTTGCGACTGACCGCCGCCGACGGGTACACCGCGCAGCGGCACTACTCGGTCGCCTCCGCGCCGGACGACGCGGGCCACGTCGAGTTCACCGTGGACCGGATGCCGGGCGGCGAGGTGTCCGGCTTCGTGCACGACGTGGCGCGCCCGGGGGACCTGCTCGAAGTACGCGGCCCACTCGGCGGGTTCTTCGCGTGGCCGGGCGATCGGCCCGCGCTGCTGGTGGCCGGCGGCTCGGGCCTGGTGCCGCTGATGGCGATGGTCCGACACCGCCGGCGACGCGGGTCGGCCGTGCCGCTGCGCCTGGTGGCATGCGCCCGCACACCGGAAGACCTGTTGTACGCCGAGGAGTTGGTCCCGCGGCCGGGCGAGGAGCACACGATCCGGTACAGCCGGGCGGCGCCGGCCGGGTATCCGCATCCGGTCGGGCGCCTGGACGCGGCGGCGCTCGCGCCGCATGCGGCGGCGGTCTTGGCGGACGAGCACTACGAGGTCTTCGTGTGCGGCTCGACCGGGTTCGCGGAACACGCGGGCCGATTGCTCACCTCGGCGGGCGTACCGACCTCACGAATCCGGGTCGAGCGCTTCGGCTGAGCCGCCTCGGGCGGTGAACGGCGGTCGGCGGCACGGAAGTTCGTACCGCCGACCACTGCCCGTCACGCGTCCGGCCGCAACACCGGCCCATCACCATCCAAATCCACCCGAGCAAACGTCGCCGTCTCAGAATGATCACCCACACCCCGGTCGTAATACGGCTCGTTCACACCCGGGCGGCGCACCCCGACCGTGCACCAACCGGCCTCGCGGGCCGCGTCCAACTCCTCCACCACATCGGAGAGAAACACCAGCCGCTCCGCCCGCGACTCGCCGATCTGCTCGGCAATCGACCGATAGGACTCGGCAATCCGCTTCGGACCGGCGGTCCCGGTGTCGAAGTGCCCGGAGAACAGCGGCAGTAGCGACCCCTCCGGCGAACTCCCGAACCACGCGCGCTGCGCGGCCACCGACCCG
This sequence comes from Embleya sp. AB8, assembly GCF_049739465.1. NCBI lineage: Bacteria > Bacillati > Actinomycetota > Actinomycetes > Kitasatosporales > Streptomycetaceae > Embleya > Embleya sp. AB8. The sequence goes on along the minus strand of NZ_JBMHHY010000031.1, from coordinate 106,183 downwards.
GACGAGAAGACGTACAGCCGATGCCCCGCCGCGTGCCACGCCCGCAACGCCGGAATCACATCCGGGTAGAAGTGCGACGTGAGTTCCCCCGACGCGAAGCCCTCGGCCCAGATCAGCCCCTGGAGCGACTTGAGCGGCGTGACCTTCTCGTCCCGATCCAGCCAGCCGTTCAGCGCCTCGACGATCCGCCGGGTGTCGGCTTCCGGGTCACCGAGCAGATCCCGCACTTCGGTGACCGCCCGGACCACGTCCGGGTGATCGCCGTGCTCGTCCAGCCAACGGGCGAAGTGCTTGCGGGAGTAGGGGTAGAGCTGTTCCGTGATGAACCCGGTCGCACTGGTCGTGCCCTCGATGTCGACGACCACGCCGAGTGGGCCGACCGGGCCGAGTGGGCTGCTCACGCCGCGTACCCCGCCCAGATCTCGTCGAAGTCCGGGAAGCGCGAGGCGATCGGGTCACCGGTGAAGTCGCCGACCCAGCCGTCCTCGTCGTGGAAGAACCGGATCGCGGCGACCGAGGGCGTAACGCCCATGTCGAACCAGTGGGTGATGCCCTTGGGCACCGAGAGCAGGTCGCCCGCCTCGCACAACACGGCGTGCACCCGGCCGTCGATGTGCAGGTAGAAGATCCCGGCGCCCTCGACGAAGAAGCGCACCTCGTCGTCGTCGTGGGTGTGCTCGGTGAGGAACTTGGCCCGCGCCGCGGCGGCCTTGGCCGGCCACTCGGGGTCGTCCGACGGCTGGAGGCGGATCACATCCACGAGGATGTAGCCCTCAGCCTCGGTGATCCGATCCACCTCGGACCGATAGGCCGCGATCACCTGGTCCTGAGTCGCCCCATCCGGCAATTCGGCGTCGGCCGTCCAACGCTCGAACCGAACCCCGATCGGCTCCAGGGCGCGCGCCATCTCGGCCGGGTCCGAGGTCCGCAGCACCACCTCGGTGGCGTCGTTCTCGGGCCAGACGGTCAGCAAGGACATGGCGTCCCTCCATCCATGTGTACTGACAGGTGTACTGAATCGGGGCAGCCCCCAACCACCCCCAAAACTACCGCCTCCCCCCATTCCCCCCGAGGGCACGGTCACCCACCGAACGAACCGACCCACCGGCCGCTTCCCGGGCCGACGCCGCGAACCCCCGAGCGGACTCGTCGGTTGAACCACTCGCCGGGATGGGAGGATGCCCCGGTCGGACGGACTCGGGGAGCGACGGTGACGGTACGTCGGAACGCCACGATCGTGGCGGTACTCGCACTCGGCGCGGGCTGCTCCACCGGCAGCCCCGCCCACCAGGAGGCACACCCCCTGCCCGAGGCCCCGTGCGGTGGCCTGGTCAACCGCACGGACGCCCTCGCCGGCATGGGCATCGCGGCGGACAGCGCGTACGACTACGCCCAGAAGTCCCCGTCGGCCGCCGAATCGGGCCCACTCACCGACGGCTACATCTGCGTCCTCCAGATCAGATCCGCCAAGGACGACGGCCCCCCACGCACCGCCTCGTTGTGGATCACCGCCCAATCAGCCACCGGCGGCCCCGACAACGACCGCTACCGAGCCCTGGCCGCCCGCCCCGGCGCCGCCCCGGAGCCCCTGCCCAACCACCTCCCAGGCACCAGCACCCGCAACCAGGCCTGGTCCGCCCTCCCCTGCAGCTCCCACCGAGTAGTCCTGGCCGAGATCGACCCGGCAACAAGGGATGGCCCCACCACCCAAACCAGAGCAACCTTGATCAAAATAATCCAAACAGCCACCACGCGAACCCTCACAACATGCCCACCAATCCACACCAAGACCACCCCGCCCCGCACTTGAGGCCCGGCACCGAAGGCCAATTCATGCAACAACACGCATAGGTCCGCGTGCACATGGACGCACCGTGGTCACTCCTCGTACCGTCGTGCTCACCGGTCCGGCTGGACCTGAGCCAAAGGAAACGGCATGTCCGAGCACGTGGCACTCACCCGACTCACTGGTACCGGCAGCGGCGACGGCGACGACGAGTGCGGCCAGGGGGATTGTCCAAACGTATACGAGGATTCCTGGACCGCACTGATCCGCAGACATCAGGCGAGCGGTGGCAATATCGGACGGGTGCACATCGTAACTCGCCCGTTGTCCGCCTATCTCCCATTCGAGTTCGCGCGATGCTACCGCTACCAGGCCCAGGTCGGCGAGGATATTCGCATCCTTGACGTGACCGATCGGGACAATCCGTTGCCGAGTGCACACGACTTCTGGATGTTCGATCGCTCCACAGTCGTGCTCATGAATTACGCCGCCGACGGAACGCAGCTCAATCGGGAACTGTACGAGGTCGACCCGGCCTCCTTCGTCGAGTGCCGGCGGATTGCGGTTGCGGAATCCGTTCCCTTCGCGGAGTACGTAGAGGGGTGACCTTCGAACCGGAGCGGATGGGCCGATCGCAGCAAGAATTGGCTGCCTTGCTGAGGGAACTGCGCAAGCAGGCGGGCCTATCCGGGGACCGACTCGCCACCCGTTGCAACATGTCGCAATCCAAGGTGAGCCGGATCGAGAACGGCAAGATCCGCCCGTCGCTCATCGACGTGGAACAGATCCTCACGGCGGTGTCCGCTCCGCCCGAACTGGTGGCGCAAGCAGCCGCCCTTGCCCGGATGGCCGGCACCGACTGGCAGGATGCCCGGGGGATGCGCCGCAAGGGGCTCGACAAGACCGACTCGCCACGGTCGAGACATCCACCGGGGTGATTGTGTTCCGGGATACTCGGGATATCGGCATGTATCTCGATGAGTTCCGGGGCTATACGGAGGCGGCACTATTCGATGACGAAGCCCGGGCGAAGCTGGCGGAGTGGTCGGCTCTTAGTCGCACCGATCTTTAGTCCACAACGTGCATGCCGGTAGGTTCGGCGGTAATTCCGGTGGATCATTTGGGCAGGCCGAGAACGAGCGGCGGGCAACGACTCGGCTGCGTTCCCCGAAGGAGTACGGCCCCGCCCGACGCTTCCCCGCTCGGCGGTGTCCCAGCAAGGCAAGACCCGTCACCTGGAGGGCACATGCCTGAAGCAAAGCACAAGGACAAGACCCCGGCGCAGGAGCCGGCGCCGGCCAACCCACCGAACCCTGACAAGCAGCAGCAGAAGCCCGCAAACGAGCCGAAGCACAAGAAGCCGTGACGGCCGTCGACCGGGGGGAGTTCGTCCCGGATGTCGTCTGGCCGTTCGATACGGAAACGGACAGCTACGGATCGGCCCTCGACAGAAAGATCGACCCCGCCCGTTGGGAGATGGCCGTCTCGGCGGACATCCCGCTCGTGACCCAGTGGGACGACGGGCGACACACCGACTCGGAACCGGGTGCCTTGGCCTCCTCGTCTGCGTCCATGCCCAAGGCGGTCGGCACCATGCTCGAAGCGCTGCGAGCGGGTCCGGGAATGCGCGTCCTCGACGTTGGCACGGGCACCGGATACACGGCGGCCCGGCTCGCCGAGATCGTCGGTCCGGATGGATTCGTAACATCGGTCGAGGTCGACGCGCAACTCGTCGGAACGGCACGCGCGAACCTCGCACGGGCCGGCGTCGAGAACGCGGAAGTGGTCTGCGCGGACGGTTTCGAGGGTTGGCCCACAAGCGCACCGTACGACCGCACGCACGTGACGTGCGGCATCCGGACCACCTCGTACGCCTGGGCCAGGCAGAGCACGGCGGGCGGGCGGATCGTGCTGCCGTGGGGCACGGACTTCACCCCGCATGACCGGCTGCTGACCTTGATCGTGGACGAAGCCGGCACCGCCTCCGGCCGGTTCGGGGTGGGCCTGTCGTTCATGAAGATGCGCGCCCAACGCCTCACCCCTCCCGACCATGCCGCCTATGCCCCGCCAGGGTGGATGGAATCGGGGCGTGACACAGACAGCGACCTCGAGCTGTCCGACGTGCGGGAGATCGTCGACGGTGACGGTTCGTTCGTGGTCGGCCTACGTGTGCCTGAGTGCGTGCAGGTCCCGGCATATGGGGATGACGGCTCGGTCACGGTGTGGCTGTACTCGACGCGGGATCGATCGGTGGCGGTGGCTGCGTTCGGGGAGGAAACCGCATCGAACGTAGTGCAAGCCGGGGCACGTTCCCTGTGGACCGAGGTTGAGCGGGCGCGTACGTGGTGGGTGGGAAACGGCAGGCCACGAACGGAACGCCTCGGTCTCACCGTCGATGCGGACGGACAGCGAGCGTGGCTCGACGATCCCACCGCCGAGGCGTGGCCGGTGCACTGACAACACGGTCATCCCCAGCACACCTCGCGAGCCCGAACCACGCCGGCCCCTCCGGCACATCAGGACACCCGGTGGGGGTCGGCCACGGAAGCCGACCATGCCTCCCGCAGCACAAACACACGAACCCAGCCCAAGTTCAGCCCGTCCGGCGCTTGAGGACCCGGGCCGGAGGCCCGACGCGGAAGCAGCCCGGCATCCAGCCGCGCAAGACGCCGACCCGACCCACCTCAGCCCGTCCGGCGCTTGAGGACCCGGGCCGGAGGCCGGTCACGGGAGCAGCCCGGCATCCCGCAACGCAGGGCGCAAACCCGACCCACTCAGCCTGTCCGGCGCTTGAGGACCCCGGCCGGAGGCCCGACGCGGAAGCAGCCCGGCATCCAGCCGCGCAACACGCCGACCCGATCCACCCCAGCCCGTCCGGCGCTTGAGGACAACCGGGCCGGAGGCCGGACCCCGCCGCGACCGCCGCGCCGCCGCATACCCACCGCGCCGGACGCGCCGCCGCCTACGGCAACAGGCCCGCTGCCCGGGCCGCGACCACCGCCTCGACTCGGTTGTGCGCCCCCAGCTTGCGCATCGCGGAGCGCAGATAGCTCTTGACCGTCTCCGCGCCCAGCCCCAACGCCCCCGCGACCTCCGCGTTGCTCCGCCCCACCGCGACCTGGGCCAGCACGTCCGTCTCCCGGGGCGTCAGGCGCAGCCCCCGTACTCCGCCGGCTGCCGCCGCCCCCGACGTCGCCGCCGCCGTACGCGCCAGCCGCCCGCATACCTCACGCAACCGCGCCCCCAACGCCAAATCCGTCGCGCCTCCCGCCAGCGCCAGCAGCTCCGCGTGCGCCAACCGGATCTCCAGCGCCGCCCACCCCGGCAACTCCGCCGCCTGCGCGATCCGTTGCTCGACCTCCCGCGCGACGGCGAGTTCCCGTCCCGCCTCCCGGGCCGCGTCGCAGGCCGAGGTCAGGATCCCGTCCCCGAAATCCGACGGCCGCCGCAACGCCCCGTACAACACCGCCGTCACGCCGATCCCCGCCACCGACACCGGCACGGCGAACACCGCCCGCACCCCCTCGGTCGTCACCGCCCGGTCGTACTCGTGGCTGATCCCCGACGCCGCGACATAGTCGACCACCCGTACCGGCCGCCGCGTGGTGATCGCCTTCCCGCCCACCCCACTGCCCGCCACCACGGTCAGCCCCGACAACACGCGCGTGGACGTACCGCTCAAATACGAGATCACCAGCCGATCCCCGGCCCGCGCACACGGCCCGGCGAACGCCACGTCCACCCCGGTACGCGCCCGAAACCGCTCCACGGCCCGCGCCACCGGATCACCGACCGCCTGCCCCGCGCGTCCGCTCACCCGATTCCTCCGCACCTCGGCCGACGGCTCACGACCCTCGCCCCGACGCTACTGCCGCACCCCATCCCGCATCACCCCCATTCGGGGGTACTCCACTCGCCGCCCCCACCCACCCCGCCCTACCGTCACCCCAGCCGACCCCAGACCAGGCAGGTGACCCGCGATGCCCACCCCCGTGCCCCCACCGCCGAAATCCCCGAACCCCCCGAACCCGCCAAAAACTTCAAGCCACCAACTCCCCCCGGCCGCCCGCCAGGGCGAGCGCACGCCACCCCTCCCCCACGAGACCATCGGCGCCAACCTGGCCCGAATCGCCGCCGAACACCCCACCCACGACGCCCTGATCGAATGCGCGAGCGGCCGACGCTGGACCTACGCGCAGTTCGACACCGCCGTCGACGACCTCGCCCGCGCCCTGATCGGCGTCGGCATCGAGGCCGGCGACCGGGTCGGCATCTGGTCGCCCAACTGCGCCGAATGGACCCTCGTCCAGTACGCCGCCGCCCGCGTCGGCGCGATCCTGGTCAACCTCAACCCGGCCTACCGGGTGCACGAAATCGAGTACGCCCTGGCCCGATCCGGCACCCGGCTCCTGGTCGCCGCCTCGCGCGTGAAGACCAGCGACTACCCGGCGATGGTCGCCGAGGTCCGCGCCGCGTGCCCCGACCTGGAACGCGTCGTACACATCGGCACCCCGGACTGGCCGGCCCTGCTCGCCGAAGGCACGGCCGTCTCCCTCGACCGACTACACGCCCGCGAGGCGACGTTGCGTCCCGAGGACCCGATCAACATCCAGTACACCTCCGGCACCACCGGCTTCCCCAAGGGCGCCACCCTGTCCCACCGCAACATCCTGGGCAACGGCTTCCAGGTCGCCGAGATCCAGGGCTGGACGGCCGACGACCGGGTGTGCCTCCCGGTGCCCTTCTACCACTGCTTCGGCATGGTCATGGGCAACCTCGGCGCGACCAGCCACGGCGCCTGCATGGTGATCCCCGCCGCGCTGTTCGACCCGGCCGCCACCCTGCGCGCCGTACACGAGGAGCGCTGCACGGTCCTGTACGGCGTGCCGACGATGTTCATCGCCGAACTCGCCCTGCCCGACTTCGAAGCGGGTAAATACGACCTCACCAGCCTCCGCACCGGCGTCATGGCCGGCTCCCCGTGCCCGATCGAGGTAATGAAACGCGTCATCGACCGCATGGGCCTGACTGAGGTGACCATCTGCTACGGCATGACCGAAACCTCACCCGTCTCGACCCAAACCCGCCGCGACGACTCCCTCGAACGCCGCGTGGGCACCGTCGGCCGCGTACACCCACATCTGGAAATCAAGATCGTCGACCCCACCACCGGCACCACCGTCCCCGAGGGCACGCCCGGCGAATTCTGCACGCGCGGCTATTCGGTGATGCTCGGCTACTGGCAGGACCCCGAACGCACCGCCGAGGTAATCGACGCCGACGGCTGGATGCACAGCGGCGACCTGGCCACGATGGACGCCGACGGCTACGTCTCCATCGTCGGCCGGATCAAGGACATGGTCATCCGAGGCGGCGAGAACATCTACCCACGAGAAATCGAGGAATTCCTCTACGCCCACCCGGACATCGAGGAGGTCCAGGTCGTCGGCGTCCCCGACCCCCGCTACGGCGAAGAACTGATGGCCTGGATCAAACTCCGCGCAGGCGCAACCAAGTTGACCACGAGCACCCTCCAGGACTTCTGCAAAGGCCGCCTGGCCCACTACAAAATCCCCCGCTACATCCACTTGGTAGACGAATTCCCCATGACCGTAACCGGCAAAATCCGCAAAGCCGAAATGCGCGAACACTCCATCACCCTCCTGACCACCCCACCCCCCACCTGACCCCCCACTCCCGCATCACCCAAGGTCTGCCGACGCCTCGCCCGCCGAGCCGAGCAACCCGGCGGCGTCCGCACGCACCGTCGGTCAAGCGGTCTCGGTCGAGCGGGCCAAGGCTCGGGGCAACCAGGTTTGGCGGTCTTGTTGTTCGTGGCGGAGGGCGGGCAGGTCCAGGGTGATGCCTTCGGGTGGGCCGGATGCTTCGAGGGTCGTCACCCGGGACTCCATCGCGGTGAAGAGGTCACGGTCGAACGCCGTCACGGCGGCCACGAAGTCCTCGGTCGGGATGGTGACGCGGCCGGTCGGCGGGGCGGTGAAGGCGATGGAGTCCTCGTCGGTCGAGTGCGTCCAGGTGATCGTCATCGTGTCGGCGTCGGCCGTCACCGTGCGTCGAAAGCGCAGGTCGGGCGCGTCGCGCAGGTGGCCCATGTCCAGCGTGTGCCCCTCGGCCCACGAGGTCGCTTCGGCCGAGCCGGTGCCGCCACCCGCCGCGAGCTCGAACAGGTCCGGCGGTACCGGCTCCAGGAGCCGAGGCAGCGCGTCGACCAGGTCCTCCCAGAGCCGGACCACGTAGTAGTCGACATACGGCACCGCCGCGCCACCCCCGTCCGCGCCCGCCTCCGCGGACGCCTCCGCCTCCGCCTCGGCGTAGCGCAGCAGTTCGTGCCCGCCCACCTCGATCCAGTACCAGCCGTCCGTCAGGATGAACCAGCCCCATCGAGGCGCCTCGTCACCCCACGGCCGAACCGCCGCCACCGGACGCAGCTCGAACCGAAACCGCAACCCCGACATCATCAAGTCCCCTATCAACCATCAACCATCAACCATCAACATCGACTTCCCGCCCGAACTCTCATCGTCTCTTCATACTCGTCTCACCCACCGCACAGGCCCACCCACCACCGTGTGGACCATGAGCCCCGCTCACCCGAAGCGCGCCCGGCCCGCCCTCGTCCCCCTGGCCATCGTGCTGGTCTGTGCCACGCTGCTGTGGCTGGTCGTCTCCCGCAGCCGTGCGGAGCCGGCCTCGTACACCGCCACGCCGACTGCGCCCGCGACCGGGACCGAGCCCACGGAGCCCGCGTTGCCACCCTCGACCACCCCCGGCACGGCCCGAGCCGCCGCCCCGCAGCCGCCGCCCACCACCGCCGTCCCGGCCGTGTCCGCAGCGTCCGCCCTCGCCGCCGCGCTGCCCGCCCTCACCGGCAACCTGTCGGTGGCCATCCTCGACCCGGCCACCGGCGAACGCGCCGGCTACAACGACGAACACCCCTACGTCACCGCGAGCATCGTCAAGGTCGACATCCTGGCCACCCTCCTCCTCCAGGCCCAACAGGACCACCGCGCCCTCACCGCCGACGAGCGGGCCACCGCCGCGACGATGATCCAAAACAGCGACAACGACGCCGCCGACACGCTGTGGTCCGCCATCGGCGGCCCGGCCGGCCTACGCACCGCCAACACCACCCTCGGCCTGACCGAGACCGAGCCCATCGGCGCCTCGTGGGGCCTGACCGAGACCACCGCCGCCGACCAACTCCGCCTCCTCGACGCGATCACCGCCACCGACTCGCCGCTCACCGCCGCCTCCCGCGCCTACCTGGCCGGCCTGATGACCTCGATCGAGGACGACCAGATCTGGGGCGTATCCACCGCCGCCGACCCCGACACCACCCCGGCCCTCAAGAACGGCTGGCTCCCGCGCGACGCCACCGGCCTGTGGGTGATCAACAGCATCGGCCACATCACCCACGCCGGCCGCCCGCTCCTGATCGCCGTCCTCTCCGACGACCAACAATCCATGGACGAAGGCGTAACCCAACTCGAATCCGTCGCCAAGGCCGCCGCCCCCGCCGTACTCACGAACGTGCGTTGATCCCGTCGTCGAGCGGCAACACCACGTCCGGCAGCGGGTGTCGGTACAGCTCCGCCGCGTTCTCGCTGCACATGCGGCGCAGTTCGGCCGGTGGGATGTCGCCCCAATACTTCGCGATCACATCCTGGGTGTACGGCCAAGTGCCGTCGCCGTGCGGGTAGTCGCTCTCGAGCATGATGTGGTCGACGCCGATCACGTGGCGCAGCGCGATCGTCGAGGGGTCGTCCAGCGTGCAGAACCAGAAGTTGCGGCGCAGCACATCGGCCGGCCGCTCGGCCCAGCCCCGGCCGTAGCCGGAGCGGTCGATCAGGTTGTCCAGCCGGTCGATCAACATCGGCACCCAGCCGATCCCGCCCTCGCTCAGCGCGATCTTCAGCCCGGGATGACGGACCGGATACGCGGACCACAACCATTCGCTGCACGCGGCCATCGACAGTTGCCCGAACATCGTGGTGGTCAGTTGCATCGTCGGCGCGCCGGGCGGCGTCTCGTACACACCCGAACTGCCCACGTGCAGCGAGATCACCGTGTCGGTCTCGGCGCAGGCCCGCACGATCGGGTCCCAGTGCTCCCGGTCCCACAACGACGGCAGGCCGATCGCGTGCGGGCGTTCGGGGAAGGTGACCGAGGTGAAGCCGCGTGCGGCGTTGCGTTCGATCTCGCGGACCGCCTCGGCCGGGTCGGTGAGGTAGACGATGCCGCCCGCGATGATCCGCTCGGGGTAGGCCAGATGCCATTCGTCGTACAACCAGTCGTTCCAGGCCCGCACCGACGCCTTGCCCACCTCGGGGTCGCTCGCGAACGCGAACACCCGGCCGCAGAACCCGGTGATCTGGGACGGGAAGTTCAAACTGGCCCAGATGCCGCCCAGGTCCATGTCCCGGATCCGGGCGTGGATGTCGTAGCACCCGGGCCGCATCTCGGCGAACCGCGCCGGCTCCAGGGTCGCGGTCTCGGGCCGCCGGCCGGCGATCGCGTTCAGACCCACCTGGGAGTAGATCTCGCCATCGAACTCCCAGACCTCCGCCCCGTCGTCCCCCTCGACGATGCGCGGTCCACGTGCCCGCAGCCCGGCGGGCAGATAGGTCTCGAACAGGTGCGGCGGCTCGACCACATGATCGTCCACGGAGACGACCGTGCAACGAACCTCGGCGGGCGCGGGCTCGGGTAGGAACAACCGTGCGTCGAGCTCGGTCATACGGCACTTCCTCTGTCGTCGCGGCGTACTGGCGTACTGGCGTGCAGGTGTGCGGGTGCGCAGGTGCGCAGGTGTACTGCTGTGCTTTCCTGCTCTTCCCGGCGCTTCCCTCAACCGACCATGCGGTACGCCGGTCCGAATCACCAGAGCAGCCGAACTCCCCGCAAGCACACCGCAACCTCCGGCACCCGTCCGTCCCCCTCACGCATCCCCCCGCACGAACCGCCCCCCGCCCACGAGCAGCGCCGTCGCCGCGTAGCCCGCCAACACCGCCATGCCCGGCCACGGTCCGATCGGCAGCCCGCCGAGTTCGCGCGTGGCCTGGATCGCCAACCCCGCCGTCATCGGCGTGACCCGCGCCAACCGCCGCTGCCAGTCCGGATCGGCGATCGCCCGCACGAGCACCGGAGCGATGTACAGCAGCGCCAATAGCACCGTCATCACCCCCACCGAGTCCCGCAGCGCCGCCCCGACGCCGAGCGCCGACCACGCGATCAGCACCAGGTACAACACCGTCCCCGCCGCCGCCCGCAGCGTCGCCCCATCCGTCGGGGACGGGCCCGGATAGCCCTTGTCGGCCAGGATCAGCCGCCCCACGCCCAGCGATCCGACCACCGCGATCGTGCCCACCGCCGCGACCACACCCGCGAGCACCGTCGCCTTGACCGCCAACAGCGCGAGCCGGCGCGGGAACACGGTCAGCGTGGTGCGGATCAGCCCGGTGCCGTACTCGCCGCCGAGCATCGACACCGCGAGCAGGACCACCGCGATCTGGCCGAGCCGGACGCCGGTCAGGCTGTCCCGGGTGGTGTCCTCGACGCACCGGGCCGAGGGCCGACAGTCGGGCGCGCCGGCGGCGGTCAGCGCGCCCACCACGACGGTGGCCACGATCAGCCCGAGCAGCAGCCATCCGGTCGAGCGCAGCGTGCGCAGCTTGGTCCACTCGGCGTGCGCGGCGCGCCTCACGCGTCCCGCCCGCGCAGCCGCCATCCGGCCACCACCAGCGCCAGTGCGGTATATCCGCACAACACGCCGAACCCGGGCCAGGCCCCGATCGTGCTGTCGTAGCGGTCGAACGTGCGCTGGATGGCGAACCCGGCGGCGGGGGTGAGCCGGTCCAGCCAGGCCGCCGTGGACACCGGCAGGCCGGTGCCGACGATCCGCGGGATCAGCAACAGCGCCAGCACGATCGCAATCGCCGGCGCACCGCGGCGCACGATCGTCCCGACGGCCAGCGCGAACACCGCGGCCACCGCGAGCAGTGCGGCGGTGCCGATCAGCGCGCGCAGCACGTTCGGATCGGCGAGCCCCGGCGGGATCCGGTGCTTCGCGCGCTGCACCGGCGCGCTGGCCAGGTACGCGCCGAAGGCACCGACCAGTCCGGCGAGGAAGGTGACCGCGCCGAGTACGACGGCCTTGGCGGCGAGTACCCGCCCGCGCCGGGGAGTTGCCGCGAAGGTGGTCCGGATGGTGTCCCGGTGGAACTCGGCGGTGATCGAGACCACGCCGAGCGCGACCACCGCGATCAGGCCGACCAGTACACCGCCGAGCATGTTCTGCGTACTGTCCTCGCCGAACCGGTCCGGGCCGATGTCGCCGGCGCCGACCACCGTGAAGGTGCCGTCCGCCTCGGTGAAGCCGGGTACCGGGCCGGCGTCCGGCCGGTCCGCCGCCGCCGGCCCGGGGGGTCCGCTCGCCCGGTCGTGCCACGCGCCGACCGGCTGCGGCTGTACGGCGGTCAGGCGCACGTGGTCGAAGGTGGCCCGGCCGGTGGTGGTCCGTCCGGAGACGCCCTCGTTGCCGAACCGCCGATCCACCTCGACCGCGTCGGGGGACGCGACGAACAGCCCGATCCGCGCCGTCTGCGGCAGTCGGCCCGGGTCGACCCGACCGACCCGCCGCCACTCCACGCCGTCGCTCGACGCGTACGCCGTGATCTGCGGACCGGCCCGAACCAGCTTGAGCCAGCACGGCGCACCACCCACACCACCCGCCCGGTCCCGCCCGTACCCGCTCTGCAACCGGATCCCATGCTCGGGCGTGACCAGCACCGCCGCGTACCGCGCGCCGCGCGCCTCGCTCGCCCGGATCAGCAACCCCGCCTTGGCCCAACCGGCGCTGCGGTCCTGCGTGGCCACCCGGGCGACCAACTCGCCGTCGCCGACCAACTCCCGCTCGACGAACTGCCCCCCGTCGGTGAAGTGGTCGGCCAACCTGACGTCCCGCACCCCGCCTCCCCCGCCGGCCACCTCCCGGCTCCCGGTGCCGACCGCGATCAACAGCGCGACCAGCGTGATCAGCACCGCCGCCGCGGTCAGCGTGAGCAGCCACCGGCGCACCGACCGGAACTTGGTCCACTCGGCGCGCAGCAGCCGGCCGAACGTGTCCCGCCCGCCGGTCAGCGGGCTCCGATAGGGCGTGCTCGGCACTGTGTCGTTCGTCATCGCGTCCCCTCCGCATCCGGCCCGGCGCGGAAGTCGACGGCACCGGAGTCGACAGCGCCGAGGTCGACGGCACCGAGATCGACGGCGTGGAAGTCGACCGCGTCCCGGGTGAGTTCCATGTACGCCTCCTCGAGCGACGCGCGGTGCTCGGCGATGCCGGAGAACGGCACGCGGTGCTCGGTGAGCAGTGCGATGATCCGCTCGGCGGGCAGCCCGGCGACAGTCAGCGTGTCCCGCGTCCCGGCGGCGACGGTCGCGCCGACCCGGGTCAGCACGGTCATCGCCTCGCGGCGCTGTTCGGTGCGCAGCACGATCCGGTCACCGGAGGCGGCGGCGAGCAGGTCGTGGATGCTCGTGTCGGCGATCAGTCGGCCCCGGCCGATCACCACGAGGTGGTCGGCGCTGTCCTCCAGTTCGCTCATCAGGTGGCTGGACACCAGTACGGCGCGGCCCTCGGCGGCCAGCGAGCGGAGCAGCCCGCGGATCCACCGCACGCCCTCGGGGTCGAGCCCGTTGACCGGTTCGTCGAGGATCAACATCGGTGGATCACCGAGCAACGCGCCCGCGATGCCCAGTCGTTGCCGCATGCCCAGCGAGAAGCCGCCGGCGGGTCGGCGGGACACCGAGGCGAGGCCGACCAGATCGAGCACCTCGTCCACCCGCCGGGCGGGCAGTCCGGTGGAGTGCGCCATCCACAGCAGGTGGTCGCGGGCCGGGCGGGCCGGATGGACGGCCGCCGCGTCCAGCAGCGAGCCCACCTCGCGCAGCGGTGTGCGCAGCGTGCGGTACACCCGGCCGGCGACCAGCGCGGAGCCCGCGTCGGGTCGGTCCAGGCCCAGGATCATCCGCATGGTGGTCGACTTGCCGGCCCCGTTGGGTCCGACGAAGCCGGTCACCCGGCCGGGCTCGACGGTGAACGACAGTCCGTCGACGGCGGTCCTCGGTCCGAAGCGCTTGTGCAGGCCGCGGACTTCGATGGTTGCTTCCATGGCCAGGAGGCTATGAATCCGGCCGACTCCGGCGCATCACGCGGGCGAGCCAATCTCGGTTCCCCGGCCGGGGGTAGGGCTCTCGCGCGGCTCCCCGGCGCGGGGGAGGCGGGTTCCCCGGCCCGGGGGAAGCGGCCCGGCCCGCCCGAGCGCGAGAATGTCCGCATGACGCACCGCACTTGCGTGCCGGACCGCACCCGCGAGGCCGGTGGCCGCCGGCTCGACCGGCTGCGCCGGCAGGCCCGGCGGGCGCGGAGCCACCCGTGGGGCGCGGGCGTGGCACTCGGCCTCGGCTCACTGCTCGAGACCGTGCTGCGTACCGCCCTGCGGGCCGACGAGGCCGCCGCGCTGCTGCCGGTGGCCCTGGTCCTCGGGCTGGCTGCGACGGTGCCGTTGGCCGTGGCGCGGCGATACCCGGTGCCGGCGGCGGTGACGGTGACCGCGGCGGCCGTGCCCACCGGGGTGCTCTACCAGGGCGTTCCGGTCGCCGCGTCGATCGCGGTGCTCGCGGCGTGGGCCAGGCCCGTGCTGGACCGGATACGCGGGGCCCGCGGTCGCGCCGCCGCGCGCGACGCCTCGCGGCACGCCCTGGAGAGCACCTTCCTGGAGTTCACCGCGCGCGGCGAACGGGCCAGGATCGCCCGCGAGTTGCACGATGTGGTCGCGCACCACATCTCGATGATCTCGGTCCAGGCCGAGACCGCCCGGCTGACCACGCCGGGGATGCCGAAGCAGGGCGCCGACCGGCTGCTGGCGATCGGCGACACGGCCCGTACGGCGCTGACCGAGATGCGCCGGCTGCTCGGCGTGTTGCGCGAGGACGCGGGCGCCGAGCCGACCCGGCGCCCGCAGCCCGGCCTCCAGCAACTGCTGGACCTGATCGACGAGTCCCGCGACCTCGCCGGCGCCGGGATGCGGCTGATCGTGCGCGGCCGGATCGCCGTACTGGACCCGGGGGTCGAGCTGGCCGCCTACCGGATCGTCCAGGAATCGCTGACCAACACCCGCCGGCACGCCCCCGGCGCGGCCGTCGACGTACTGCTCGACTACACCGACGAGGAGGTGCTCCTGGTGCGCGTACGCGACAACGGCCCGGGCCCGCGGGCAGGGGCCGCACCGGCCGGACACGGCCTGCTCGGCATGCGCGAACGCGCCGCGAGCGTGGGCGGCGAACTGCGCGCCGGGGCGCTCGTGATGGGCGGGTTCCTGGTCGAGGCCAAGCTGCCGGCACCCCGCCCGGCTGCCGCAGGGGTCACCGACGTGGTCGGCGCCGTCGGTGGGGGCATCGGGTGAGCGGGCGGGTGGCGTTGCGGATCGTGGTGGCCGACGACCAGGAGGTGGTCCGGGCCGGTTTTGCCGCCCTCCTGGACACCCAGCCGGACTTCACCGTGGTCGGCACCGCCGCCGACGGCGCCGAGGCGATCCGCCGCTGCCGCGAGGAGCGCCCCGACGTGGTGGTGATGGATGTGCGGATGCCGGTGCTGGACGGCATCGAGGCGACCCGACGGATCCGCGAGGGCACCGCCGAGGACGCCGCGCCGCGCATCCTGATGTTGACCACGTTCGATCTGGACGAGCACGTCTACGACGCGCTGGTGGCCGGCGCCGGCGGCTTCCTGATCAAGGACGTCACCGCGGAGCGCCTGTTCGACGCGGTCCGCGTGGTCGCCGCCGGCGAGGCCCTGCTCGCGCCGACCGTCACCCGGCGGCTGATCGGCGAGTTCACCCGCCTGCGCCCGCGCCCGGCGCCGGCCGGACTGGCCGAGCTGACGCCCCGTGAGATGGACGTGCTGCGCCTGGTCGCCGAGGGCCTGTCCAACGCCGAGATCGCGGCGCGCCTGGTGGTCGGCGAGGAGACGGTCAAGTCGCACGTGAGCCGACTGCTGCGCCGCCTGGGCCTGCGCGACCGGGTCCAGGCGGTGGTCGTCGCGTACGAATCGGGCCTGGTCGTACCGCGCACCGCCGAGCGCTGACCGGGGCGGGCGGACCGGCGTCGGCGCGTCCCGGCGGGTCCCTGGCGCCGCCCGGGGGATCATCGGGGGATGAACACGACAGTGCACCTCGCCCAGCAGGCCGAGGCGGACGAACTGCTCGGGCGCAGTGCGTTGGCGGCCCTGGTGGGCATGCTGCTCGACCAGCAGGTCCCGATGGAGTGGGCCTTCACCGGCCCGTACACGATCGCGCAACGCCTGGGCCGGACCGACCTGGACGCGCACGAGATCGCCGAGTACGACCCGGAAGCGTTCGCCGAACTCCTGTCCACGAAGCCCGCCGTACACCGCTATCCCGGTTCGATGGCGCACCGCGTCCAGCAGTTGTGCCGATACCTCGTCGAGCACTACGACGGCGAGGCGAGCGCGGTCTGGGCCGACGCGGCCACCGGCACGGAACTCCTGAAGCGGCTACAGGAGTTGCCCGGTTACGGAAAGCAGAAGGCGCAGATCTTCCTGGCCCTGCTCGGCAAGCAGTACGGGGTGACCCCGAAGGGTTGGCGCACGGCGGCCGGCGCGTACGGCGAGGTCGGCTCGCACCGCTCGGTGGCGGACATCACCGGCCCCGAGTCGCTGGCCAAGGTGCGCGCACACAAGCAGGAGGCCAAGCGCGCGGCCAAGGCCGCGAAGGCGGCGAAGGAGTCCTGACCGTGCGCGCCGGCGCCGGCCGCCGCCCGGTCAGGCCACCGGGGCGGAGGCGGCCGGCACCGGGGTCGGCGTCGGCGCGGGCCGCCCGGGGCGGGGCAGGAACAGCGCCGCGACGGCGGTGAGCACGGTGGCCGCGCCCAGGATGTACCAGGCCCGGCGGTATCCGTCGAGCGTCGCCGGCGCGCCCACCGCCGCGACGAACACCGCGACGCCGAGCGCCGAGCCGACCTGGCGCAGCATGGTGATCACGCCCGACCCGGTGGCGAACCGGTCCGGGGTCAGGGCGCCGGTCGCGGTGGCGATCAGGGTGGGCAGGGTCAGCCCGACACCGATCCCGGTGAGCACCGAGCCGGGCAGGTAGTCGCTCGCGTAGTGCGCGTGCGGTTCGAGCCGAACGATCCACCACCCGATCCCCGCGCTGAACGAGAGCCCGCCGAGCACCACGAGCGGCCCCGGTCCGAAGCGGGCCACATAGCGCCCGGCCAGGATGCTCACGAACGGCACGACCAGCGGCCCGGGCACCGTGCCGAGCCCGGTACGCAGCGCGCTCCACCCCCACACGGTCTGCATCCACAACGTGGAGGAGATCAACATCCCGGCGAACGCGACGCCGAACATGGTGTTCGCGAGGCCCGAGACCGCATAGGTGCGATTGCGCACCAACGCCCCCTCGACCACCGGTCGTGGATGCCGCCCATTACGCACCACAAATCCGACCACCAGAACCAGCGTCGCCACCCACACCCCCACGGTCCCGCCGGAGACCCAGCCCCAATCCGGCGCCTTCACCACACCGAGCGAGAGCGCCCCGATCGCCCCGGTGAGCAACGCGGCCCCCAACAGATCGGGCAGCGGCCCACGATCGGTGGGCGCGGGGTCGGGCAACCGGCGCGCACCGAGCACCAGCGCCACCACACCGATCGGCAGATTGACCACGAACACCCACCGCCAGCCCGGTTCGAGCAGCAGCCCACCCAGAATCGGCCCGAGCGCGGCGGCAAGCCCACCGATCGCCGCCCACGCCCGAATCACCGCACCCCGCCGCTCCGGCGGATAAGACGTCAACAACAGCCCCAGCGACGCGGGCATCAACAACGCGGCGCCAACCGCCTGCAACAGTCGCGCGATCACCAGCACCGACAACACCGGCGCAGCGGCGCACAACGCCGAGGCGACGGTGAACACCGCGATGCCGGCCAGGAACGCGCGGCGGTGCCCGATCCGGTCGGACATCCGGCCGGCGGGCACGAGCAGCGCGGCGAACACGACGGTGTACGCGTTGAGCACCCACGACAGGTCGGCGAGCGAGGCGTCCGACCAGGTGTCGGCCAGCGAGGGCATCGCGACGTTGACGATGAACAGGTCGAGATTGACGAGCACGACGCCCGCGCAGACCAGCACGGCGGCGAGGGCACGTGGTGGGGATTGGGGTTCGGTACCGGCCATAACGGTTCGGTCCTCCATGGTGAGCCGAGCGAGCATGGTGAGTTCTATGAAGAAACTCAAAGTAGGCCAGTGAGTTCTATGAAGCAACCCACTAGACTGACGTCATGCGTCGCAAGAGCTTCCAGGACATGTCCTGCTCGGTCGCCCAGTTCCTCGAGGTGGCCGGCGAGTGGTGGACGATGCTGATCGTCCGGGACGCCTTCCTCGGCGTGACCCGCTTCGACGACTTCCACGAACGCCTGGGCATCTCCCGCAACGTGCTCACCCAGCGCCTGGACCACCTGATCACCCACGGCGTACTGGAACGCGAGCCGTACCAGGACAACCCACCCCGCTACGACTACCGCCTGAGCCAAAAAGGCCGCACCCTATGGCCGGTCCTCAACGCCATGCGCCAGTGGGGCGACGACTGGGCCGCCCCCGACGGCCCGCCGATTCTGGTCACGCACACCAAGTGCGGCGCACACACGAGGGCCGTCCACATCTGCAACAACTGCCAGGAGCCCTTGACCTGGACCGACCTGAAAGCCACGACCGGCCCAGGCGCCAAGGACGACCTGTTGACCGGCCTGTCCCCAAAATCCACCCCGAGCGCGTAACGCGCACGGTCGCTCGGGGCCGATCAGCCCGGCCGGCGCTTGAGGCCAGACAGCCCGACCGGCGCTTGAGGCCAGACAGCCCGGCCGGCGCTTGGGGCCACTCAGCCCGGCCGGCGTTCGAGGCCACTCAGCCTGGGCGGCGTTCGAGGCCACTCAGCCCGGCCGGCGCTTGAGGCCACTGAGCCCGGCCGGCGCTTGAGGCCAAATAGCCCGGCCGGCGCTTGAGGCCAGACAGCCCAAGGGCCGCCCGACCCCAAACCCGACCGAGCACCAAACAGCCCGGCCGGCGCTTGAGGCCACTGAGCCCGGCCGGCGTTTGAGGCCAAATAGCCCAACGGCCACCCGACCCCAAACCCGACCGAGCACCAATCAGCCCGGCCGGCGCTTGAGGCCACTGAGCCCGGCCGGCGCTTGAGGCCAAATAGCCCGGCCGGCGTTTGAGGCCACTCAGCCCGGCCGGCGCTTGAGGCCAAAGCCAGCCCGGCCGGCGCTTGAGGCCAAAAACCCCTACTCCGCCGCCTCAGCCGGATTCACCGTGAACCCCAACTTCGTAAGCGCCCGAACCACCTCGGCCGCACTGAAATCCCGCGGCAACTGCCCCGTGATCACCGAACCAACCTGCTTGACCGGATACGTCCGACGCCCGATCCGCACCGACTCCCCGGTGATCGGCTCGGCCTTGACCCCGCTCATCGCGCTCTCCACCTCGTTCTTCCGAAGGTGAAAGGACTGACCAGCGATCGTGCAGCGCATAGTGCCTCAGCAAAGAAAGGTGTGAGTGCTACCGGTCCGGCAAGTCTCGCGCAGACCGGCCCGCAAGCCCAGTCCACCACCGCCACCCGAGGCCGCGCCGCGTATCCCGGGGTGAAATGTCACCTCGTGTCAGCACCCGTGATAGCCCCGTACACCCATCCGGCAAAAGCGGAATGCCTCGTTCCACCGCAGACAACCCCCACCCGCGTCTGTCACCCTGCTCCGGGCAGTGACCAACCGTCGACCATCCGGAGTTACCTCGGGGAGGACGAACGTGAACAGGCTCCCGAACGCGCCCGCGCCCGTCACCACACAGGTCGCGTCCACACCGCTAAAGGTCGCGTCCACACCGCTGTGGGCCGAGTTCGGCCGCACACTGCGCACCCGACGCCGCCTCGCGGGCATGACGCAGCAGCAGCTCGGGCTACGCGTCGGCTATCACCACAGCCTGATCAGCAAGCTGGAGGCCGGTCTGCGTGAGCCGCCCGCCGGTCTACCGCGCCGACTCGACGATCTCCTGGACACCGGCGGGGACCTGTCCGCGCTGCTCACGAGCCGATCCATCCCGCCCCCCGCCCTGCACCGCACCCACTTCTCGCTGATCCCCGGCGGCGACGCCCCCGCCGGCCTGGCCCCGCTCGCCGACCGGTTCTGGCCCGACCGGTTGCCCTATCACGGGCTGCCCTGCCCGCTGCACGGCAAGGACGGCGCGCACGAGTGTGAGGTCCCGCCGTACGCCGACGCGCTCACCATCCTGGGCGAGATCGACGGGAACAATCCGACCGGCGTCGATCCCGACGTCGTACACGTGCTCACCGCGCTGCTCGGCGGCTACACCGAGGCCGGCCTGCACGGCGCCGGCACCGGTCTGGTCGGCTCGGTGGAGTACGTGTTGCGCCGGATCGTCAGCTGGGCCGAATCGCTCAACGCGCACGGCCGTTCGCCACACGCGCAGTTGCGGCTCGCCGCCGACTACGCCCAACTCGCCGGCCGCTTCCGGATGCAGCAGGGGCAGTCGGTGGTCGGCATGGCCTGGTACGACCGGGGCCTCAACTGGGCGGACGTGTGCGAGAGTCCCGGCGCGCGCGCCTCGCTGCTCGGCGACGTGTGCTCGCTGGCCCGGCTCGACGGCGACGCGGCGGCGGCCCTGGCCTACGCCCGCGCCCTCGAGGCGGTGGACACCGGGCGGGCCTGGATCACCACGCTGGCCAAGCTCTACCAGGCGCGCGGACACGCGCTCGGCGGTGACATCGGCGAGTGTCGACAGCACATCGCCGTCGCGCATCGCCAGGTCAACCGCTTCGACGAACGCGACCGGGCCGAGGCACCGTGGCTGACCGGCCTGGCCGGCCGGCTGCGGATGGAGGCCACTATCGGCGGCGCGCTGCGCGATCTGGCCGCGAGTACCGGCGACTTGGCCTCGGCCCGCTCGGCCGTGCAATCGGTGGAGGCCGCGCTCGACCTGCTGCCCGTACCGATGCGGCCCGCCCGGGTGTTGCTCACCGTACGGCTGGCCGACGCGCTGGCCTGCGCCGGCCACCCCGACGCCGCCGCACTCACCGCCGCGCCGGTGATCCACGAGGCCGCCGGTCTCGGCACCGCCACCACCAACCGGGAACTGTTGGGCCTGCGCCGACGTCTGTCCCAACATTGGAGCGATCTGCCCGAGGTCCGCGACCTGTTGGAGCAGATGCCAGGTCAACAAGCAAGGCAATAGGCAAGGCAACAAACAGCGCAATCAACAGGGCAATCAACAAGGCGACCAACAGCGCAATCAACAGGGCGACCATCCAAAGCAACTCACCCACCGACGGTAAAGCCACCCAAAACCCCGCCCGACCACCCGACCAGGCACTCCCGCGACTCCCGGGGTCTGCTTGGAGTTTGCCAAATTTTGCCGGCCGTTGCCGATCGCTTCACCAAGTCCCCACCCCCGTGTGAGTGTTTCGCTCGCTCGGGCACGAACCCGGCCTGCACGGTCGCCCGCGTCGCTCACGAGGCGTCGCGGCGCAAGCCGGCGACGTGGTCGAGGTCTGCCTTCCACCCAAGGAGCCTCGATGAATCGCAGAACGACCACGGCCGGGACCGTCCTGGCCATGCTCGCCGGTTTGGCGATCGGCACGGCCGGAGCACCGGCCGTCGCCGACCCGTCGCCGCCCCCCGCCAACCCCCAGGCCCTCGCGGTATCCGCCGCCGACCGGGCGGCCGCCGGCGGCCTGGACGTCCTCGCCAAGGGACCGGACGAGAACTACGAACGCCAGGTCGTCACCCCGTGGGTCAACGACCTGTACTCCGTCGCCTACCAGCGCACCTACCGCGGCATCCCGGTCGTCGGCGCGGACGCCGTGGTGCTGGCCGACGGCAAGGGCCGGGTCCGCGCGACCCAGTCCGCCACCGACGCGCGGATATCCGTCACCACCCAACCGACCGTCGCGGCCGGCGCCGCCGAGGCCACGTCCCGGGCCCAACTCGCCGCCGTGGACAAGGTCGAGTCGCACCGCCTGGTCGTCCGGGTCAAGGACGGCAACACCGCATTGGCCTGGGAGACGGTGGTTGCGGGTCGTACCGCATCCGCGCCCAGCCGACTGCACGTATTCGTCGACGCGAGCACCGGCCAGGTCCTCGACACCTACGACGATGTCAAGGCCGGCTCCGGCAACAGCCAGTGGAACGGCCCCAACCCGCTCACCATCCAGACCAGCGGATCGGCGGGTTCGTACTCCCTTCGCGACTCCACCCGTCCCGGCCTGAGCTGTGCCGACTACGGCACCGGTCAGGTCTTCACGAAGTCCACCGACTCGTGGGGCAACGGGCAGGCGTCCAGCAAGGAGACCGGCTGCGTCGACTCGATGTTCGCGGCGCAGAACGAGTGGAACATGCTCCGCGACTGGCTCGGCCGCAACGGGCACAACGGCAACGGCGGCAGCTGGCCGATCAAGGTCGGGCTCAGCGACCTCAACGCCTACTGGGACGGCTCCTCGGGCACGATCGGGCACAACCAGGCCAACCAGTGGATCGGTTCGCTGGACGTGGTCGGCCACGAGTTCGGCCACGGCATCGACCAGAACACCCCCGGCGGCACCAGCAGCGAGGCCGGACTCGGTGAGGGCACCGGCGACATCTTCGGCGCGCTGACCGAGGCCTACACCAACGAGCCCTCGCCCTACGACACGCCGGATTACACCGTAGGGGAAACGGTAAACCTGGTCGGCAACGGCCCGATCCGCTACATGTACAAGCCGTCCACCAACGGCGACCCGGACTGCTACAGCTCCTCCATCCCGAGCACCGAGGTGCACAAGGCGGCCGGTCCGCTCAACCACTGGTTCTACCTGCTCGCCGAGGGCACCAACCCCGGCGGCGGCAAGCCGACCAGCCCGACCTGCAACAGCAGTTCGCTCACCGGCGTCGGCATCCAGCAGGCCGGCAAGATCTTCTACGGCGGCATGCTGCTCAAGACCAGCGGCATGACCTACAAGCGCTACCGCACCACCACGCTCAGCGCGGCCAAGACGCTCGACCCGACCTGTGGTCTGTTCAACAAGACCAAGGCGGCCTGGGACGCGGTCAGCCTGCCCGCCCAGCCGGGCGACCCGACCTGCACGGCCGGTCCGAGCGACCCCGACTTCACCCTCGCCACCAGCCCCACCTCGGGCAGCGTCACGCCGGGCGCGTCGACAACCACCACCGTGACCACCACGGCGAACCCGACCCCGGCGCAGACCATCACGCTGACCGCGGGAGCGCTGCCGGCCGGTGTGACCGCCTCGTTCAACCCCTCGACCGTGCAGTCCGGGGGCAGTTCCACGCTGACCCTGACGGCGAGCGGCTCGGCCTCCCCGGGCACCTCCTCGATCACGGTGACCGGCACGGGCGGCGGCAAGACGCACACCGCCCAGTACAACCTGACCGTCTCCAGCGGCCCGGGCACCCCGAGCGACCCGCCGAACATCGACGTGGCCAACGTCCAGGCACACCTGTCCCAGCTCAACTCGATCGCCAACCAGAACGGCGGCAACCGCCGCGCGGGCAGCACGGGTCACTCCGGGTCGGTGGCGTACATCAAGGGCAAGCTCCAGGCGGCCGGCTTCCAGGTCACCGAGCAGACCTGCACCTCGTGCAGCTACCGCTCGAACAACCTGATCGCCGACTGGCCCGGCGGCCCGACCGACTCGGTGGTGATGTTCGGCGCCCACCTGGACAGCGTCCAGGCCGGCCCCGGCATCAACGACAACGGCTCCGGCTCGGCCACCATCCTGGAGAACGCCCTCGCACTCGCCAAGGCCAACCCCAGCCTCACCAAGCACGTCCGGTTCGGCTGGTGGACGGGTGAGGAACAGGGGCTCCAGGGCTCGCAGTTCTACGTCGGCCAGCTCGGCTCGACGCAGCGCGCGGCGATCAAGAGCTACTACAACTTCGACATGGTGGCCTCGCCCAACGCGGGCTACTTCATCAACAACATCACCTCCCCCGCCGCCGCGCCGATGAAGGCGTACTGGGACACGCTGAACCTGCAGCCCGAGGAGAACGTCGAGGGCCAAGGGCGCTCCGACGACTACTCGTTCCAGCAGGGCGGCATCCCGACGTCCGGCTACGCGGCCGGCGCCGACGCCACCAAGTCCTCGGACCAGGCGGCCAAGTGGGGCGGCACCGCCAACGACTCCTACGACTCCTGCTACCACCAGTCGTGTGACACCACGTCCAACATCAACCCGACCGCCCTCGGCCGCAGCGCCAACGGCGTCGCGTACACCATCTGGAAGACCGCGGTCGGCGGCACCACGCCCAGCAACGACTTCTCCATCACCACCGTCCCGGCGGCCGGTACCGTCCAGGCCGGCGGCACCGCCACCACGACGGTGAACACCGCCACCACGGGCGGCTCGGCGCAGAACGTGACGCTGAGCTCGGCCGGCGCGCCGAACGGGGTGGGCGTGAGCTTCAGCCCGCCGTCGGTCCAGTCCGGTTCGTCCTCGACCGCCACCATCACCGTCGCGGCCAACACCGCGGCGGGCACGTACCCGATCACCATCACCGGCACGGGTTCGGTCACCCACTCGACCACATACACGCTGACCGTCGGCGGCGGCGGTCCGGGCAACTGCACCGCACCCGCGTGGGACGAGAACGCCATCTACACCAACGGCAGCGTGGTCTCCTACCAGGGCCACACCTACCGCGCCAAGTGGTGGACCCAGGGCGAAACCCCCGGAACCACCGGCCAGTGGGGCGTCTGGGTCGACCTCGGCGCCTGCTGAGCGAACCCCGCCCATAGCTTCTCCCGATTGTGATGCCCGGTAGGCCGAACCTCGGCCTACCGGGCATCACACCGTCCGGGCACGCCATGCCGCACACGACAACCGAGCACCCGCCACCGGGCCGACCCGTCGTCGCCGACCTCGCCCGCCGATTCGCCGAGGCGCGCGCCACCAGAACATGCAGGCGTCACCACAGTCGCGCAATCTTGTCCACTCCCCGAAATTCGGGATGGCCGCCGGTGTCGTGCCGGGCAACATGCCGAGGTAGCGCGGCGTGCGAGTCGTGCCGCGTTCGATCGAGGAGTTCGACCGAAAAGCCTGTTCGAAAAGCCTGTTCGAAGAGCGAGTTCGAAGAGCGAGTTCGAAGAGCGAGTTCGAAGAGCGAGTTCGAAGGGAACGACGCGCGATGAGTTCCGATGTCAATGGCGGCGCAACAGTGGCTACGGCGGCCGCCGTCGCCGACTGGTTCCATCTGCGGGACACCATCACGGTGGACGGCGCGCTGGCGGCCGAGTTACATGCGGAAGGGCCGCCCCCGGGCGCCCGGTTGGTCCTGGTCGCCCGCGAGATCACCCACGCCCCGGGCTATGTGCTGAGCGTCCCGGGCTACCCGGTGCTGCTGGTCGCCGAGACCTACCGGGGCAACGGCGGAGCCGTCGACACCACCGGACCGGCCGGGCCGAGTGGGCAGCCGGGGACATCCGGGGGCTCCGACCAGGGTCCCGCGGGCCGCGACGGTGGGCCGGGCGGGCCCGGCGGCGACGGCGGCCCCGGCGGGCCGGCCACGCCGATCACGTTGCTCGCCGCGAAGTCGACCGACGTGGCGCTGATCGCGCGCGGCGGTGCCGGAGGGCCCGGCGGCAGCGGTGGCCCCGGCGGGCGCGGTCGGGACGGGGTCCAGCCGCCCACGGAGGAAAGCCCCGGCCTGGATCCCGGCACCGGCGGCCAAGGCGGCGACGGCGGCAACGGGGCGATCGGCGGCCCCGGCGCCCAGATTCGGGTGCGGACGGTCGAGCGCTCCGGAGTGCGGGTCGACGGCAGCGGCGGCGATCCCGGCCACGCCGGCCGAGCCGGGCAGGGTGGGCGAGGTGGTGGTGGCTGGGGCGGGCCGGCGGATCCGGGCACGGACGGCGGCGCGGGCCGGGCCGGCGCGGCGGCCGGCTCGAGCGTGGCTCCCGACCTGCGTACCGACACGGCCGACGCCTGGTGGGCGATGGTGCGCGGCGAGCTCGGCGACGTGTACGCCCAGGCGTGGGCCAATTACCGCACGCGGGTGGGCGAGTTCCTCTTCCGTGGCTACGCGGCGGCGCTGCCGGACCGGGCCGACAACCGGTTCGCCGCCGGGCGCGAGTTCGGCCGGGCGCTCGTGTTGTGGCCACAACACGCCCATGCGGCGGAGTTGTCGTTGCGTCTCGCGCACAACCTCTCCCCCATCGGCGTGCCCTACGACGTCGACCTCGTACCGGACTTCCCCGCCCAGGAGAAGTTCGTCGACAGCTACGGCCCCCTGGTGCTGACCTCGCTGATCGCCGCGCGGGATCTGCTGCTGTTCGCGATGAGCGAGGCGGACAAGATCCAACTGGTCAACACCCAGGTCGCCCACCTCACCGACCTCCGGCCCATCCTCGGCCTCGAGCGCGACGCCGCCAAGGCGGGGCTCGACCACGCCCGAGGACGGGCCGAGATCATCGACAAGCAGATGCGCGAGGTGGAGGGCCAACTCACCGCAGTGCGCGACAAGATGGTCCGGGAACGCCTGGAGTTCCCACCCGGCAACAGCCTGGGCCCGCTGGTCGTGCCGCAATCGCGATCGCCGCCGCGGTGAGCGCCGTCTACACGGGCGGCGCCACACTGGTGGCGCTGCTCGCCGTCGGGGACATGATCGCCAAGAACTCCGCAGCCCTGAACGGGTTCGACCCCAAGACCGGGAAGTACGGCGACGGCAGCTATCTGGTCAACTGGTTCGACTGGAGCGGGGGCGTCCCCAAGCTGAAGGACGGACTGAGCTTCGACGTCGCCAAACTCGAGAAACCGGGCGACAGTGCCTCGAAGTTCATCGACGCGGCGGGCACCCTCGGCCAGTTGCTCACCGCCAAGGTGGACGGACAACTGGAGAACGCGGAGAAGAACCTACTGGTTCGGCAGATCGAGCTGGTCCGCGAACGCGCGCTCCAGGTCCTGGAGGTCAACCGGAACCAGCTGACCTTGACCGCGGCCGACGGGAAGATGGCCGTCAACGAGAACGACATCACCCGGTTGACCACCCTGGAGGGCAACTGGGCGCGGGACATCGGGCAACTGGTCGACATCACCCGCCGGTTGATCGAGCAGAACCAGCACTACATGGACCTGCTGATCGAGTACAGCTTCTACGCCTACCGGGCGCTCGACCTGTGGACGCTGAGCAATCTCACCCCCACCTACAGCTTCGACATGGGCTATCTGCACCCGGACGACATCGAGAACGCCTACCGCCCACTGCCCCGAGGCGACGACAGCCGGGTCAAGGGCCTGTTGGGGCAGTACCAGACCTCGTGGAGTCGGCTGCCGCAACTTGCCGATCTGCACCGGATCCACGACCGCTATCCGCTGGATCAGGACCTGTACTACCTCCACCTCACCTCTCCAGCGCTGCTGAGCGACCTGCGGACCAAGGGAAGCGCCACCTTCCCCGTCCCACTCGACGCCTTCCCGAACCGCTTCGCGCTGAAGGTGGTGTACGCGCACGTCGGTCTGCTCGGCGCGCGGGCCGAAACCCCGCACGTGAGCGTGCGGTTCGAGCACTCGGGCCTGGCGACCAATCGTGCCGAGGACGGCACGGTACGCACCGCCCAGGCGGGTCCGCTGGCCGGCACCGTACTGGCCGGTTTCGACCGCACCGACCCCGGTCCGCCGACGCTCCGGCAGGCGTTCTGGGGCCGCAGCCCGGCGACCACGTGGCGGATCACCATCGAGGCGAGTGCCGCCGAGCAGGCCAAGCTCGATCTCGGCGGGCTGACCGGTGTCTTCCTCACCCTCTGGTACTGGCACCGCGGCGCGGCGCCCGCCGGGCAGGCCGCCGCGCCGATGGCGCTGACCGCCGACTTCGCCGGTGACGGCCGGGCGGACCGGGTGATCTGGGATCCGGCCGACGGGAGTTGGCGGGTGACCCCGGCCGCCGGGGGCAGTGCACGGACCTTCTTTCTGGGCCAGGTCGGCGACCTTCCGGTGCCCGCCGACTACGACGGCGACGGCCGGGCCGAACTCGCGGTGTTCCGCACGTCGAGCGGGAAGTTGTTCACCCGGCCCCCGGCGGGCGGGCCGCCGGTGGCGTACCACTGGGCGAGCGCGGACCACGTGCTGACCGCCGACGAGCGATCAGGCGCGGACCGCCTGGCCGGCGCGCTCGACCTGCGGGCGACGGGGTTGGCGGGGGCGATGCGGGGCGCGGAGGCGTTCGACGCACAGTCGGCGGCGTGTGGGCTGCTGCGCCGGCTGGTCGGTTTGGTCGGCACCGTCGGCTCGGCGGGCGACTACCGACCCCGGCTCGCCGAGGCGCTGGTACGGCTGGCGGCCTTCGCGGCGTCGGCCGGGCACTGGGATCAGGCGGACGCCGCCGGTGGGGAGTCGGTCGACCTGTACCGCGCACTGGCGGCCGAGCACCCCGGCAACGACGAGTTCGCGTTCCGCATCTCGTGGGCGTCCATCGACGTCGCCATCCACCTGTGGGGCAAACCGGAGTTGCAGCCGAAGGCCCTGGACCTGGCCGTCACGGCAATCGCCAACCTACGCCCCCTGACCGGCAGAAACCCCACCTATCGCCGCCGGTTGGCCCAATGGGCCGCCTCGCCCACCGTCGCGTTCCTCAGCAACGTCGGCCGCTGGTCCGAAGCCGCAGCGCTGGCCGACGAATCCATCACCCTGTTCCGCCGACTCACCACCGAGTCGCCGACCGACGACCAACTGACCGACGAGTACGCCCGGTCGGCCATCGACATCGCCATCCACCTGTGGGGCAAGCCCGAGTTGCGCGGCAAGGCCACCGACCTGGCCGTACCGGCCCTCGACACCTTGCGCCCACTCGCCACCCGAATCCCCACCTACCAGCCCCAATTGGCCGCCTGGATCCTCTCCCCGACCACCGACTTCCTGGTCGCCACAAACCAAAAACCCCGAGCAATCCCCTTGATGGAAGAAGCAATCACCCTCTACTCCGCCCTCACCAAGACCGACCCCACCACGTACGGCCCGAAGCTGACCGAGGCCCGCCAACGCCTGACCGACCTCCAACACTGACCCCGGGTCGACACCTCCGGCCACCACACCCATCGACGGCCGACCTGCCGGCGGACCCCGATCCCACCGATCAGGGCCCGCCGGCGTGGCAACCGGCCCGGTTGGCCG
The DNA here is from genome assembly GCF_049739465.1 of Embleya sp. AB8. Classification (NCBI taxonomy): domain Bacteria; kingdom Bacillati; phylum Actinomycetota; class Actinomycetes; order Kitasatosporales; family Streptomycetaceae; genus Embleya; species Embleya sp. AB8. Next base: position 77,128 of record NZ_JBMHHY010000031.1, on the reverse strand, counting down.
CCGGGCGTTGCGGGCGTCCTCGTGGGTGGGCCCGGAGTACCCGGCACCAGGCCGGTGGAGGCGATGGTGGCGGCCTCCACCGGCCGGGTCGGGGGTCGCGAGTCGGGGGTCGGGGGTCGGGGGTCGCGAGTCGGGGGTCGGGGGTCGGGGGTCGCGAGTCGGGGGTCGGGGGTCGCGAGTCGGGGGTCGCGAGTCGGGGGTCGCGAGTCGGGGGTCGCGAGTCGGGGGTCGGGGGTCGGGGGTCGCGGGGAACTCGGTCTGCGGCGGGTCGGCCGAGTTCCGGAACGTCCGGCGGCGGACCCAACTACCGCCGCCGACCTGCGACTTCGTGGGGATCGGGGTGGTCGGGGTGGTCGGGGTGGTCGGGGTGGTCGGGCGTAACAGAGGTGCGGCAGGGGCGCATTGGGTCGTCCCGGGGTATCGCAAACCGGTCCTCGCGCCGATCGAAATCAAGCCGCTCCCGGTCCGGGTGGGTTCGCTGGTCGACGTCCGGCCCCTCGAGTCGGACCGCAGTCGCGGTCGCGGTCGCACCCGAGCCCGAGCCCGAGCAGCCCAAGCGGCCCGAGCAGCCCGAGCAGCCCGAGCAGCCCGAGCAGCCCGAGCCCATGATCAGCTTCGGCGGCGGATGACGGCCGCAGGAAGGAATCGACGGAACCGAGTGAGCTTCCCGCGGTCCGGTGCCAGCCACTCCGCGATGTCGGTGATGACGGCAGGGTCGACGTGTTGGGGCATCTCATAGTCGGTCGGCGTGGAGGGGCCTTTGCCGGGGAAGAACAGATGGTCGTCGGCATCGTGGATGCGGATCGTGACGTCCGAGCGGTGGGTCAAGCCACGCCTCCATCGAGCGAGGTCGTCGTCGACGGTCACTTGGTAGTCGCGCCCTCCTTGGAGAATGAGCATCGGCTTGTCCACGCCGGCCGCAGCGGAAACCGGCTCGTAGCCGCGCATGTCCAGCCAGTACGGCGCCGGGAATCCGAACGGCAGGTCCTCGGCCGGCGTCGAGGCGGACAACTCGGGGCTGTCGACACGTGCGGCCTGTTCGGCGACGAGGGCGACGGCGGCTTCGAGGTCGGGACCGGGGTTGACGGTGGAGAGGTAGCGGACGACCCGGACGGCGGCATGCTGCATCGGCTGGGCGTCCCCCGCCAGGATCACCAGGCCGGCGACCGACGGTTCGGCGGCTGCCACGCGCGGCGCCACCTTGCCGCCCATGCTGTGGCCCAGCAGGAAGACTCGTTCGGCATTCACGGCCGAGTGACGGCGGAGCAGTCGGATGGCGGCGACCGCATGCGGCACGTACTCGTCCGACATGGTGAACCCTGGTGTGGCGGCGACGTCCGGGTGGGTGTGGGTCACCTTGTCGAACCGCAGTACTGCCACGCCACGGCCGGCCAGTCCCCAGGCCAGGTCCTTGAGCGGCTTGTTCGGTCCGCTGGTCGCGTCGCGGTCGAAGGGGCCGCCGCCGGCGAGGAGTACGACGGCGGGGCGTGGGCCGCGTCTGCGGGGCAGCGTCAGCGTGCCCGGCACCGCGAGTGGACCGGCGCCGACGGTGACCTCCTCCTCGGTGAACCTGCTCCGGGTCGCATAGGGCGGCGGCGTCCAGGACGCGGTGGCCGGGGGCGCGAGTCGTAGTCCGTGCAGCATGCCGGTGTCGTCCACCGACATGACCACGGTCAGGCCCCCGTGTTCGCAGGTCACCGGGACACTCACCCGGACCAGGTTCGGCCCGTGCGGTTCAGTCGTCGGTCGACCGATCTCCAGGATCGGGCCTTTCGTGCCCGTCTCGGTCGCCCAGGCCGCCCGCAGCGTCTCCGCGGACACGACTGCGCGCAGCCTCGGTGCGAAGAGCTCTTCGATCTCGCTGAAGCGCCCGCTGCCCGCCAAGTCGACGACCCGCGTCGCACTCCGGATCGGCTTCGATTCCATCCGCCACCACTACCTTTCTCATCTTTTGCGAACGGTAGCAGATTGCGAGAAGGTTGACCCATGGACACGTTGGAACTCCTGGCCCACCCGGTACGCCTGCGGATCGTGCACGCCATGCGTGGCGAACGCATGCTGACCACGGCCCAGTTGTGCGCACTGTTGCCGGACGTATCGAAGGCGATGGTCTACCGGCACGTCGACCTGCTCTGCGGAGGCGGAATCCTCGAAGTGGCCGAGGAGCGGCGGGTGCGGGGCGCGGTGGAACGAGCCTTCCGGCTGCGCCAGGACCGCGCGGTCGTCGACGCCGACACGGTCAAGTCACTCTCACTCGACGACCACCGCAGCGCGTTCGCCACCGCACTCGCCGTGCTGGCCGCCGAGTTCAATGCCTACCTCGAACAAGACGGCGCCGACCCGACCGCGGATCTGGTCGGCTACCGCCAGCACGCGGTTTGGCTCACCCGCGACGAGCTCCTCGAACTGATCGGTGAGTTGCGCAGTGCGATCGTGCCCCGGCTGGCCAACAAGCCCACCGGCGACCGCGCACGATACCTACTCAGCCCGATCCACTTCCCGATCGAGGAGCCACCCGGAGACCCGGCCACAGCTTCCAGCCCCGGCAACTCGAAGCCCATGTAGGCCACTTCCGGCACGGCCCCCGCTCCCACTCCCGCTCCCACCCCAGCCCAGCCCAGCCCCGACCACAGTCATGCGCATACTGCACGAGCACGGCGAACCGGCGCCCGTCGCCGAAGTGTTGGACCGGGGCAGCCGACAGCACCGACAGCACCGACAGCACCGACGGCGTAGCCGCGTGGACCAGTCAGCCCGCGCACCCGATAGCGCCAGGCCAAGCCGCAACTCACGCAACCGAGCCACGGTCCGGGGTGGCGCACCGGTATCGGCGGGCGCCGGCAGGATAGCGCAATGCGCACGAACCCCGACGATTCCGCCGCCCACGGGCCCTGGCCGTCCACCCACGCCCTCCCCGCCGACCTGATCGCCGCGAAGGCCCTGGTCTACGATCCGGCCGGGTTCGTCTGCACCCCGCCCAGGCCCGAGCCGGAGAGCGCCGACTACGCCGCGCACACGTTCACCGTGAACGGCGCTCGGGTGCGCTTTCGAGTCGGCCGGACGACCCCGACCAAGGTCGGCCAGTTCGTCACGTTGTGGCAACGGTCGGCGGCCGGCCCGATCGAGCCGTTCGACATCGAGGACCCGCTCGACCTGGTCGTAATCAGTTCCCGAAACGCGGACGGGAACACGGACGGGAACGCGGACGGGAACGCGGACGCGGACGCGGATGCGGAAGGCTTCGGCCAGTTCGTCTTCCCGAGCGCGGTCCTCGGCGCGCGGGGCATCCTGACCGTCGGCAGGACGGGCGGCAAACGCGGCTTCCGGATCTACCCGCCGTGGGTAACCACCACCAACCGCCAGGCCCGCTCCACCCAGACCTGGCAGCTCAACCACTTCCTACCCATCCCGCCAAACCCGCACGGCCCGGTCGACCTGACCCGCGCCCGGACGCTGTACGGCGAGCATGGCGCAACGTAGCCGGCCCGATCGGCCGGCCACACCACCCGCGGCCTGCGAGCCCCGGCCTGCGACCCGCAGCCTGCGTGCGCAGGCGTCGATCCGGTACGGGTACGGGCGGGTCGCGCCTCCTCTGCCGAATCCGAGCCCGAGCCCGAGCCCGGCGTGACCACGTCCCATGTCCCGAATCGAGTCAGGCCGGCCGATCCGACCGCCGCGACCGAGGGGTACCGCAGACTCACCGGCTCACCGGCGTCATCGGTACTACGTTCGCCGGCAAGGAGCTCCTCGGGCCGGCAGCACCGCCGGCCAGGCGGCAACACACGGCCGCCGCCCGACGTGGGCTCGCGCGGACGTCAGCTCCTGGGCGTGGTATCGACGTAGCGGGTGCCTTGCGCGTAGAAGGCGTCGACCTCTGCTTGGACGTCCTTCAGCGCGACGGTTTGGTTGGCTTTGCGGTAGACCCAGTTGACTTGCATGTTCCAGGTGCGTACGCCGGTGAAGGGGAGATCGATGAGCCAGGTGCTGAAGTGGATGTCGGCCGGTTCTCGGGGGAACTCTTTGCCGTTGCTGCTGAACAGGGTGCGGCCGTCTATGGAGTATGTGACGACCCCGTCCATGGCAGTGATCATCAGGGTGTGCCAACCTTTGTAGCTCTGCTTGTTGGGGCGGGTCACCCGGTCGCCCGGCTTCGAGCTGCGCCAGCTGGTGGTGTCGAGTTGGGGGCCCGGCGCACCCCAGCCGCCGTTGGGCATGTACTCGTAGTCGAGTTCGGTGTACTTGGCTGACGACCCCCCGCTCGGCGACATCAGGAACAGGGTCTCGTTGATGTGGTCCCCGTTGCGCCCGCTCGTGGGCTTCTCGCTGAAGTACACCCGGGCTGCGAGGGTCCCGGTGGAGAACTTGCCGCCGGTGCCGGCGAGTTCGGCCTGCCGGGTGCCTGCTTTGGTTCCGTCGGTGACGAGTTGCAGTTGCAGCGCCTTGCCGCCTTGGGCTGCCGGCACCTGAGGGAAGCTCACTCCGGAGGTCGACCAGGTGTTCGGGATCCCGGGGCCGCCCTGTCCGTCGCGCGCCTGCCAGCCGTGGGCCGCGAGTGCGGGATCGTTGGGGCCGCTGTAGTCGAAACTGTCGAACAGCGTGCCGGCCGGGTAGGCGGTCTTCGGCCCGTCGGCAGTGGGCGGCAAGGAGGTCTGGCCGGCACCGGCGGGCGGCTTGGCGCCGTTCGCGGGTTTCGGGTTCTCGTCGGACAGTTGGTTTGCGGCGAAGGCCACACCACCGGCGAGGACGGCCACGGCGACCAGCGGGGTGAGCACGGGCAGGCCGCGTCGTCGTCCGCCGGGTCGTGGGTGGCTCATTGGGTGCTCCTCATTTCTACGCTGTCGGAATACGCCGCTTGATTGTGCGCGGGAATGCTAGCCGAGGCCTTTGGACCGGCCGGCCTCGCCGTTTCGTTTGGGTAATGCGGTGTCGTTGATCGTCGGCTACCGGGTGACCGAGACGTTTTCGGCGTCCGGGCCTCGCGGAGTCCCGGCGCCGTGGTCGAGTTCGCCGGGGTCTTTCGGGTCATGCGCGGGCAGGGGCTTATCGGTCAGCCGGCGAAGCGGGGCAGAGTGGCGAGACGGTGGAAGGCTTCGGCACGTTCGTTACTCCGGTGTGGGCCTGGAAGCACAACAACACAACGGATGAAAGCGGATGGAAACAGAAGCCGCCCTTGCCTGTCCGGGCGGCTGCTTCCGAGTCGAATGCTCTCGGAGTTCGGCTTGTGGAGCACGGTGGTGTGGGTGACGAGTCGGAGTCGGAGTCGGAGTCGGAGTCGGAGTCGGAGTCGGAGTCGGAGTCGGAGTCGGAGTCGGTTGAGCGTAGGTCCGTTGGCTGAGGTGGGGACGTCTGGTGGTGCGGGTGCGGTGCCTGGGGTCCGTCGTGGATGAGCACCGCCGGGAGGTCGGCGATGAGGAAACGCAGTGCCCGTGCGAGGAGTTCCAGGGGAACGCGCCGTGCCGGGGAGCTTTGACGGCGTCCGGGACGGGCGAGAAGCTGATGCGGGCGGGTCGACACTGCCGCTCGTTCGGAGATCGACCTTCACCGTGCCAACTTGTTGGTGTGACGCTTATCATATTCTCTCTTGCGAGACAATTGGGACATCTATCAGAATATCGGCCACCCGCCGGATGCCTGCCCATGGAGGCGCCGCCTAGCATCTTCGTGAATACAGGCGTGCGGCCTCGCCCGCGGCCCGATAACAGGGGGAATGCGGTTCCGGTGAACGGCATTAACAGGGGGGAATGCGGTTCCGGTGAACGGCATTAACAGGGGGGAATGCGGTTCCGGTGAACGGCATTGAGGTTGTCGATGCCCGTCGCGGCGAACATCGTCGGCGTCGCAGCACGTCGGAAGCGGCAACGCCCAGGATCCTCGGCACTGTGGCCGTCATACCTGCGCGGAACGAAGAAGCGGGCGTCCTCGGATCACTGAATTCCTTGGCCCGGCAGACCCGGCGGCCCGACCTCATTCTCGTGGTGGTCAATAATTCGACGGACCGCACCGAGGACTACGCCCGCGAGTTCGGCGAGGATCCGGAGACACCGCTCACCGTCGTTCTCAGCCTTCCCGAGAATCCGCATAAAAAGGCCGGCGCCCTCAACTATGGCATCGACTGGCTGCGCGAGGAAGCGCGGGGCAGGCTGTCCGACACCGTGCAGCACGTTCTCGTGATGGACGCCGACACCGAACTGCACCCGAAGTTCATCGAGCGCGCCTGCAACGTCCTGGAGCAGGATCCGCAGATCGGCGGCGTCAGCGCCTCGTGCCTGGGGCTGACCGGCCTGTGGCGCAATCCGTGGCAACGCTACCTGTTGGGCATGCAGATCATCGAATACGGGCGCGCGGCCACGACCCGCTTCCGGCGGGACGTCCACACGATGTCCGGGGCCGGCTCCTTCTACCGGAGCGAGGCCCTGCAGTCCGTCATCGATTGGCGAGGCGAGGTCTTCTGGGAAGACCACAAGAACCTGGTCGAGGATTACGAGACCACGCTCACGCTGAAGGAATGCGGCTGGAAGGTGACGGCGAACGAGCTTTGTATCGCCCGCACCGACCTCATGCCCACGCTCCGCCAACTGATACAGCAGCGGCAGCGCTGGATCCGGGGCACGATGGACGCATTGCGGGACCGGGGCTGGACCAAACACACGTGGCAATCCATCCTCAGCATCAACCTGGGGATGCTCGGCTTCATATACCTCGTGGGCTATGGTGCGGTCCAGGTCGCGTCGATAGCACAGAACGGCTTCTCCCAATGGCCGCTCTTCTGGCTGCTGATCACCTTCTGGGTCGTTTATCCTGCGATATGCGCGCGGAAAATGGGATGGAAGGCCATGCTCGTCGAAGCGCTCATTCTCCCGGAGCTGCTCTACTCCCTGGTTCGGGCGTACTGGCTCACCTCGTCGATCCTGAAGTCCTACGTGACCCGAGTGTCGTCCTGGAAATAGCAAGGAGTAAGCCGTCGTGAACTCTCTCAAGGGTTTGGGCGTCTGTCTGGTGCTCGCGGTCACGGCATTCGCGGTAGCACACGTCGCCAAAATCGAATACGTAATCCTCGCCATTACCATTGGCACCGCCACCATGTTCACCGCCACCTTTCTGGCATCCGTGTGGCGTTACCGCTGGGACCGCCGGATGGCCGGCGAGGGCCGCCGCCGCCGCGCGGCCGGCAAGTCGGCCAAGGCCGCCCCGCGGACGAGCGTGTCTGCGTAGTCGGCGGACTCGATCGCGATGGGCCAGTTGACGGCGGCGGCAGCAGACCCGTCGGTGATCTGGTGGTACGCCGGTAGGTGCCGGGTCGGCACCACGACGAGGGCTCCGGCGTCCGGCGGCGGCTCGCCGGTGACCTGCCGGGCCGGTTCGCCCAGGTACAGCGCCTTGCTCACGACGAACGGGGAGTCGCCGTACACGGAATGCAGCAACGCCCTTCCCTCGACCGGCACTTCGCTGTGCTCGACGGGCACGCGCATCAGGTTCCCGTACGCCGCCCCGCCCGGCGCCTCCAGCCCGGCACGCTCCTGGTCTGCGTCGGTGAGGATCCGCACACCGGTGGGCATGTCGAGGGCGTAGGCGAAGACGAGCCCGTCGGCCACCACCCGCGCGTAGCGCAGGTGGACGACCGGATCGGGGCTGAGCGAATCGCTCGTCACGCGTCGTGGCATGGGCCGTTCCCGCAACGACTTGCGCGCTTCAGAAACAGGCTCCGGCTTCCCGGCGGGCGGTCGCGTTCGAGGCAACAGCCTTAGAAAACGAGCCACTTCGTCGCCTTCGCCGGCCCCCGGTCGTCGACCTTCCTACGGCAGCATGACGCCCGATCACCGGGACGTGCTAGCTGCGAGGGCGGCTTCCCCTTCCGTGCAGCTATTCCGGAGCGCGGTGAGCTCTTCGGACGGGAGGCGACAGGACGCGCCTCGTCGGCTGCCGTCGAGCATGGCGCTGCCTGCCTCCAGCCACGGTGTGAGCGGTTCCACGCCGATGAACGTTGCCAGGCGCGACAGTTCTCGGACCGGCTGGTCCAGCAGTTCCTCGAAGACGAGCGTGGTGCGCAGTGGCCCGGGGGCGGCCTCGAGATGGGCCGCTCCTTCGGAGACCAGGTGTGACCACAGTTCACCGAACGCGGCGAGGGGGATGTGGCGATCCCACACCAGGGCGGGGTCGAACTGCTCGCCGAGAAGTGGAGCGAGGTCGGCGGGAAGGGCGCGTACGTCTTCGTCGGTGAAGTCGGTGAGCTGGTCCACACCGGAGCGAGTGAGGATGTCGCGCAGCAGGAGGATTGTCCGGTATCCCGGATGCCGGCTCATGGACAGGGCGCAGTCCGGGCCGGAGCGGACCAGATGTACGAAGCGGGCCTGCGGAAAACTTGCCATGAGTCGGGGGATCCACCCGGTGGAGTAGCCGGATCGCTCCACCACGGCGGTGTGGCCGAACCGTGCGCAGAGGTGCCCGAACAGCGCCTGATAGTGGTCGGCTGCGGGGCGCTGGGGCCAGTGTCGAATCTCGCCCGCGAGATGGTCGAACAGTGCGTCCGGGGTGTCGGAGAGGTGTGGCAGCACCATCAGCAGGAGGGCGGGGATTCCGGTCGTGTGTGTCGAGTACCGCCCTGGGTTTCGCGTGTACAGAAACTCGGGCAGGGGGATACCCGAACGGATCATCTTCTCGAAGACCGGATTGGGCTGGGCCAGCAGTTCCCAGAACTCCGGCCCCGAGAGCGGCTGTTCCGGCAATCCGGTCTTCCCCACGGACGCGAGCAGCTCGTTGAGGCTGAGTACATCCGGGTGAGCGTTGACGATCCGCGACAGCGCCGTCGATCCGCTGCGTCCCGTACCGACGATGAAGGTCAGCGTGCGCACCAGCAATCTCCTCATGTGCGAGTGTTTGCACCATAGCGGCACGACGCGAGCGAGCAGGTGTCAACGGCCTTTCGGTTCCCACCGGAGTGTCCGGGTATCCGGAGTGTCCGGGTGTCCGGGTATCCGGGTATCCGGAGTATGCGGGGCCGAAGCGCACGCCGTCGGCGAAGGGCCCGAGGTGCCCTTGATCCTCCGGACAGCAACCCCGTCCGGCCGGCCACGGCTGCTCCCGTGGATCAACACTCCGATGGAGCGCGAACAGACCGTCCGACGCCCCGTGTTCGGCACCGCCGGGGAACGAGGAGCCGCCGTCACGCACTTGCCGACGGTGCGGCCTCATGAGCTGTCCCGCACTGCGACGGCAGTTTCAGTCGGCGCGGGCTCGACGCACTCGCCATCGTTGTGGCCGTACGAACCTTTTCCTCCCGTCGGCGTACCAGACGTACGGGCGAACATGTCCACTCCGACGTCGCCCGCGCTGCCGAAACGACGTCCGAGAGGGCTCAGTGGTGATCCGAGGGCGCATCGGCGGAGAAGGCGGCCATGAGGGTGTCAATTCTCAGCCGCAGTACGGCCGAGTCGGCACCGGCGACTACGACGGACAGCATGTCGCTTCCGGACGCGTTCGCCAACCGGACGTCGAGTGAGTGAGCGGCGCCGGCCACGGGATGGGAGTACCACCTGCTCGGATCCTCGTCGTCGGTCGTCTCCAGGCCGAGTTCGAGGCTGTCCCAGTCGGTGTCGTCGGAGTATTGGCCGACGTACTGCTTCAGCAGGTCCAGGAAGGCTTCGAGGTTGCGTCGCCATATCCACCCGGCGATTTCGTGCCGCGCGGGCCCGGCCGCTTCCTTCGTCGGGGCGTCTGCGACCAGGCCGGCGCTCACGGCATGTTTGTCATCGAAACTCAGGCGCACACTGGCCCAGAGGTCGAGTTGCCGGCAGGCGCTCTCGGGGTCGTAGGCGGCGGTGGGCAGTTGTGGAATGCGCTTGCGGCCCGTCTCGTCGAGCCGGTACGGCACCTCGAACGCCGCGGCCCACTGGAGGAGTTCGGGAGAAAACCGTTCCTCTGCCGTCGCGGCCTCGACACCGAGGTATTGGGCTATCTCCTCCCAGGAACTGCCACGCTCACGCTCGTACACCACGGCGCCGACCAGAAGCCCTTCAGCAATCCGAGTCAACTGGTGGGCCTCGCTGACGCGACCGCCGGGGCCGGTATAGCTGTCGTAGCGAGTCACCGCCAGGTGGCCGGCGGTCTCGGACAGACCCGCCGCCCGGTGGGAGAGTACGAGACGGGCCAGCGCCTCCCGGGAGTACGCGCTGCGTTCGTCGTCATAGGGAGTCGAGTCGGTCACGCACCAGAGCATTCCACGCGGGTGCACGTCCGGCCCACACGTTTCTCCGGTCCCGCAGCAACATCCACCTCGCCGCCGCCGTGGTCGGGGGCCGGTCCGTGCGTGAAGACGGCCGTCGCGCCACTAGGGCGTGGCCCCCCGATGTGCCGCGCGAACGGCCGCCTTCCCCACGCGAGATCGCACACCGGATCGTCACCGCTCCCCACCGGCACACCCCACACCCCACACCCCACACGCCGCCGAGCGCCTGCACCGGCTCCTCGACGACGGCCCGCCTGGAACTGCCGCCGCAAGGCGCGTGGTGCGTACCTCAGGACAGCGATATCGGTCTGGTGGCCCTCGACCCTGGACACGGCGCACCTCGACTTGATAGGCAAGTGAAAAGTTGCCTATCCTGTGATTGTGGCCGACGACCTTTTCAAAGCCTTGGCCGACCCCACCCGTCGCACCATCCTCGACGAGCTGACGGAGAAGTCCGGACAGACACTGTTCGAGATCTGCTCGCGACTGAGCACGAAGCATCAGCTCGGCATCTCGCGTCAGGGGATCTCCCAGCACCTCGCCGTGCTGGAGGCCGCCGGACTCGTCGAGACCAGGCGGGAGGGCCGCTACAAGTTCCACGACCTGAACACGGCCCCGCTGCGGCGGATCGCCGAGCGATGGCCCGCGCCCGACACGTCCGGAGCAGAGGAGAACACCCCATGAAGATCCATCTGACCAGCATCTTCGTCGACGACCAGGCCAAGGCTCTGCGCTTCTACACCGAGATCCTCGGCTTCGTGAAGAAGCACGACGTCCCGGTGGGCGAGAAGGACCGGTGGCTCACCGTCGTCTCGCCCGACGAGCCCGGCGGCGTCGAACTCCTCCTGGAGCCCGCCGGCCACCCGGCCGTCAAGACCTACCGCGACGCGCTCGTCGTCGACGGCATCCCGCTCGCCCAGTTCGCCGTCGACGACGTGAAGACGGAGTACGAGCGCCTGCACGGCCTCGGCGTCCGCTTCACCCAGGAGCCCATCGAAACAGGCCCCGTCACCACCGCCGTCTTCGACGACACCTGCGGCAACCTCATCCAGATCGCGACACAGCCGCAGTAGGCGGTCGGCCGCGGCGGCGACTCGACCCGCCCCGCACGCCCGGCGAACCAAACAGGCGGGTTCACCGTCCCGGGCCCCTGGCCATGTCGGCCCTGTCTTGGCTTGTCCCAGCCACGCACCAGCCCGCTGTCCACGGTTGTACCGCGAACTGCCTTTGCCAGAACCGCCGTACCAGTTGGTAGCCCGGGTCCGGCCGACGCTGGGCCACTGGCGTGCCACGGGAACAACGCGACCTGGGACTCGATCGTGTTCGGGCTCGGGCATTGGCGTGCCAGAAGCGAGACCACCCCTCGCGTCGGGGCGGTCTCGCTTGATTCTGCGGCTGGTTCAGGCCTTGAGGGCTTCCATCAGCCGGGCCCACGACTGGCGGGAGACGGCGAAGTTGCCGACGGCGAGGTCCTTGCTGTCCCGCACCACGACGGCCATTGCGGTCGGCGCGGTCTCGACACAGTCACCGTCGTTGTGGCTGTGCGAACTCTTCCTCCAGACCGGAGGAGTTCGGGTATCGCCAGGCAGGTTCATGTGTTGCCCTCCTTGGCCGGTGCCTTCAGCGGACACCCATCATTCGGGCCACGAACCGCCATTGCCAGAGCCGTCGCACAAGTGGGTAGCAGGGGTTCGGCCGACGCTGCGCCACGGGCGTGACGCGGGAACGCAACCTCGGACTCGGTCGTGTTCGGGCTCGGGCATTGGCGCGACGGAAGCGAGACCACCCCTCGCGTCGGGGCGGTCTCGCTTGATTCTGCGGGCGGTTCAGGCCTTGAGAGCTTCCGTCAGCCGGGCCCAGGATGCGTTGGGGACAGCGAAGTTGCCGACAGTGAGATCCTTGCTGTCCCGCACCGCCACGGCCTTTGCCATCGGTGCGGTCTCGACGCAGTCGTCATTAGCGCCGCTGAAGGTGCTCTTCCTCCAGGCCAGAGGAGCGGCGGTTCCGGTAGCCAGACTCATGTGGTGTCTTTCTTGATGGTTGCGATCAGTGCACGGCTATCTTCCAAGCTCAGCGCGTGCTTGGACAGAGTCGTGAACAATCGACGGAATCGTCGTACCTCGCGAGGATCGTTCATGAAGGTGCTTCCCGACACGCCCTGACCGAACACGACTTCGGGTTCTTCACCGCCGTACGACAGGATCTGAAACGAGCTGGCGTAGGTGCCACCGCCTCCGGCCGTAAACGGGATCACCCGCAACGCAACATTCGGGAGTTCCGTCACATCCAGAAGCCTGGCGAGTTGCAAGGGAGTTCGTTGATACGTCCAGCGTCGCGCATGGTGCTTCCGAGGTGCGCGAGCTCTTGCGGCTTGCGGCCTCGGAGTTGGTCGGGAATGCCGTTCGGCATGCGGGTGGGGCTCGATCCATCTCGTGCGGGGTGGTGAACGGGGCGATTGTCGTGGAAGTCGTGGATGGTGGGGGTCCGTTCGCGCTCGCGGTGGATCCGCCGGAGGACACCGAGGGGTGTTCCGGGCGGGGGCTGTTTCTGGTCTGGGCCATGGGGTGTGGGTTGGGGTCGGGGCCCGTTCGTGGGGGTGGGAAGTGGGTCCGGGCGGTGGTTGCGCCCGAGGCCGGAGTGAGAGAAACGGCCTTGATTGAGCCGTTTGTGGTTGCTCGCGTCTGAGCGGGCGGGGGCCGGGGTTCATTGCTACCGACGAGGTGGAGTTGCCATGTCCGAAAATCGATCGTGTTCCACCGGGACCCATCTGCTTTCACCCGATCGGGTGGTGGATCTTCTGCAGACCTTCGAGGTCGCGCCTACCTTTCTGAACTGCCCGTCGCTGGTGGACATCCGGCTGTTGCCGGGTGTTCCCGGTGGGCATGCGGCCGTGGCTTGGGAGGCGCCCGGCACGGTGGTTCCGCGGAACTTCAAGGTCGTGCGGCATTGGGTGCCGTGGTTCGAGCAAGTGCCGGAGTATCTCGGGAAGATCGATGCGACCATGCACACCTGGCCGGTCGGCGGGCATCACGATGGTGATCTCACGCTGAGCGTTCCGGACGGCGGGGCTTCGGTGACCGTTCGGCAGCCCGCGTCGGAGGCCGCCGACCTCGATCTGCCGATGACGATCGGCGTGGTGACCGACGACGCCGCCTGTCTCCAGGTCACCGATCAAGGGGTGTGGCACACCCTGCTGCCGCAGCGGTTGCGGCTCGTGCCGATGGGCGCCAATCTCCGCGCATATCTGGCAACTCTCGTACCGGATGGGGAAGTTCTGCCGTATCAGTGGTGCGTTCGGGCTCTTCGGCAGTACTGGGTCGGGGCGGTCTTCGTGCTGAACCAGCGGGCCGGCGTGTACTGCCCCTGTGGGCGGGACACCATGCGGCACTACCCCATCCTGGAGGGCCTCCCGCCGGACGAGTCGTTGCCGGCGGTCAGTACTTGACGCCGTGCTCGGTCAGGATCGCGTCGATCCGGGCTCGGTGGGCCGCCTCCCATTCGTCGAGGGATTCGGCTGCCTCCTTGGCCAACTTCGCCTGGGCATCGCGCAGTACGTGTTCGCCACGTGCGCCCGGGACGACCACGATGCCCTCTTCGTCGGCCACCACGATGTCGCCGGCGTCCACATATACGCCGCCGCAGCGCACTCGGTCGTTGAGTGGGGTGACGGCCGACTTGGTGCCGGGGATGGGGATGACGCCTCGGGCGAATACCGGGAAGGCCATCGCGCGGACCTCGGCGAGGTCGCGAATCACGCCGTCCGCGACGAAGGCCGCCACGCCGCGTCGTTGGGCGACCGCGCATACGTTGCCGCCGGCCAGGGCGTAGTCCACGTCGCCCGATTCGACGACGATGATCGAGCCGGGCTCGGCGCGGTGGATGGCCGCGTGCAGCATCAGGTTGTCCCCGGCTGGGCAGCGCACCGTGTACGCGGGGCCGGCGACGCGGGGCATCGACTGCCACAGTGGCCGGATCCCGATGTCCATCACCTGCTCGCGGCCCAGCAGGTCGGCGAGCGTGGTGGGCGGGATGTTCGCGAACTCGGTGACGTCGTACATGGTCCACCTCGGGGTTGGCGGCGGGCCTCCGGCCGAGGGCCCTCACGCGAACCAGGTTCGCACGCCCACCGGTTCGGCCGGAGCGGGTCTCCGGTCGGGGGTTGGGACGGACCGGATTTGCCCACCCCACGCCCGAGCCGGTCTCACACGCCGACCAGGCTGGGATGAAGCGGGCCCCCGGCCGGGGGTTGGGACGGGCCGAATTTGCCCACCCCACGCCCGAGCCGGTCTCACACGCCGACCGAGCTGGGGTGCAACGGGCCTCCGGCCGGGCGTCCTCAAGCGCCGGACGGGCTGGAGTTGACCTGACCCGACTCATACGCCAACCCGGCTCCGGTGCAGCCGGCCTCCGGCCCGGTGTCCTCAAGCGCCGGACGGGCTGAAAGTGGCCCGCCCCACCCCAGCCGTCTCACACATCGATCCAACTCGGACGAAGCCGGCCTCCGGCCCGAGGTCCTCAAGCGCCGGACCGGCTGAAGTTCGCCCGCCCCACCCCAACCGGTCTCACACGCCGACCGAGCTGGGGTGCAACGGGCCTCCGGCCCGGTGTTCTCAAACGCCGGACCGGCTGGGTTTGGTGACGTCCCGGCATCAGGCCGGCGTCCGCCACCCAGCACGCGGTCCCCACTCCCCGCACCCCGACACCCGATCCCGATCCCGATCCCGGGCACCGGGCACGGACCCTCACCCACCACCCACAAGGCCGTCAAAGCCGCAACCAACCCCACCCGCCCTCAACCCCAACCCCAACCCCCGCCCTCAAACCCCGCCCTCCGCCCCCCGCCGCGCGCGCCAGCGGGCCATCATGCCCACGAACTCGGCCTGGAGGAAGGCGAAGAATTCCGCCGATTCCTGGGCCCGGGTGCCGGCCGGTGTCTCCGGGCCCAAGGCTCGGGCGCCCTCTCGCAGGATCACCTCGAAGCGGGCCAGGAGCTTGTCCCGCTCGCCGTATGTGGCGTACCACAGCTCGTCCTGGAGGCAGTAGCGGTCCCGCCGCGAGCCCGGCTCGCGTACCCGGTGGACCATCCGCAGCCCGGACAGGTAGCTGATCGCCGAGGACACCGCCGCGGGGCTGATCTGCAACGTCTCGCCCAGTTCGGCGGAGGTCATGCTCGCCGAGTCGGCCGCGAGCAGCGCGGCGAATACGCGCGCGCCCATGCGCTGCATGCCGGCCTCGGTCAGTTCGGCGGCGAAACGTTCGATGTATCGCGCGACATCCGCCTCGTCCCGCTCTCCACCCTCGCCCCTGCCCTCGCCACCGCTCCCGCCGGCACCCGGCGTCGTCGTCACCGGCTCGTCGTGTCGCATTCGCATCCCTCCGCTCGCCGCCCCGCCGTACATGATTCTTGAGATTTCTTAACTTCACAACTTCCTGAAAGAAGCGTACCTTCTGAAATATGAACACGGCGATCAGTGTCAGCGGTCTGCACAAGTCCTTCGGGCGCACGCACGCCCTCGACGGTCTCGATCTCGACGTCGCGGCCGGCGAGGTACACGGCTTCCTGGGCCCGAACGGCGCAGGCAAATCCACCACCATCCGGATCCTGCTCGGCCTGATCCGCGCCGACCGGGGCGCGGTCACCCTGCTCGGCGGCAACCCCTGGCGCGACGCGGTCGAACTGCATCGGCGGATCGCCTACGTCCCCGGCGACGTCACCCTGTGGCGCAACCTCAGCGGCGGCGAGGTGATCGACCTGTACGGCCGACTGCGCGGCGGCCTGGACCCGGCCCGGCGCGCCGAACTACTCGCCCGCTTCGAACTGGACCCGACCAAGAAAGGCCGCGCCTACTCCAAGGGCAACCGGCAAAAGGTGGCCCTGGTCGCCGCGTTCGCCTCGGACGCCGACCTGCTGATCCTGGACGAGCCCACCTCCGGCCTGGACCCGCTGATGGAGGACGTCTTCCGGGCCTGTGTCGCCGAGGAGCGCGAGCGCGGCCGGACCGTACTGCTCTCCAGCCACATCCTGGCCGAGGTCGAGGTGCTGTGCGATCGGGTCAGCATCATCCGCAACGGCCGCACCGTGGAGTCCGGTTCGCTGGCCGAGCTGCGCCATCTGAGCCGCACCACGGTACGGGCCGAACTACGCGGCAGCCCCGCCGGCCTCGCCGACCTCCCCGGCGTGTACGACATCGAGACCAGCACCGGGACGAGCACCGGGACCGGCGTCAAAACAGGCGTCAAAACCGGCGTCAAAACAGGCGTCGGGACCGGCGTCGGGACCGGCGTCGAGACAAGTACCGACGCCCACGTCATCCTCCAGGTCGACAACGAGTACCTGGACCCGATCCTGCGCCGCCTCACCGAGATCGGCGTGCGCAGCCTCACCAGCAACCCGCCCACCCTGGAGGAGTTGTTCCTCCGGCACTACCGCACCGCCGACGCCGCCGCCGACGCCGCCGCCGACAACGCCCAGGTCCCGAGCGCCACCGAGGGGGTGTCCCGATGACCGCCGCCACCCTGACCACCGCGCCCACCGGCTCCGCCCACCACCTCACCGGCACCCGCATGCTGATCCGGCTCGCGCTGCGGCGCGACCGCGTACTGCTCCCGGTCTGGATCCTGGTCCTGGTCACCACCATCTCCAGCACCGAACGCTCCCTGGAAAACCTCTACGACACCGCCGCCAAACGCGCCAAGATCGCCGACGACATGAACGCCAACGGCTCGTTCCGCGCCCTCTACGGCGCGGTCCACGCCGACTCCTTCGGCGGCCTGACCGTCTGGCGCGTCGGCGGCACGATCGCCCTCCTGGCCGGGCTGATGAGCCTGCTCGTGGTCATCCGGCACACCCGCGAGGAAGAGGAGACGGGTCGTCAGGAGGCGCTGTCCGCCGGGATGTTGGGCCGCCGGGCGCCGCTGACCGCGGCCCTGACCACCGCCGCCGCGGCCAACGTGCTGTTCCTCGTCCTGCTCACCGCGATCCTGCGCGGCGCGGGCCAATCGGCCGCCGGTTCCCTCGCGTTCGGCGCCGTCGTCGCGCTCACCGGCATGGTCTTCGCCGGCATCGCCGCGGTCGCCGCCCAACTCACCGAGAACACCCGCCTGGCCCGCGGCATCGCCGCCGCCGCACTCGGCATCGCCTTCGTCCTGCGCGCCTCCGGCGACGCGGCGAACAGCAGCACGGCCGGCAACAGCCCCGCCGACACCAGTCACCCACTCCTGTGGGTGACCCCCCTCGGCTGGGCCGAGAACGTCCGCCCGTTCGCCGACAACCGCTGGTGGGTCCTCCTGCTGCCGGTCGCGTTCGCCGCCGGCTGCATCGCACTCGCCTACGCCCTCGCCGACCGCCGCGACCTCGGCGCCGGCTTCATCCCGGCGCGCCCGGGACCCGCCTCGGCGCCCGCGTCGTTGGCCGGCGTGTACGGCCTGGCCTGGCGGCTCCAGCGTGGCTCGCTGCTGGCCTGGGTGGTCGGATTCGCGTTCGGCGGTGCGGTGTTCGGCGGCATCGCCGACGGCGCCAAGGACATCGTCGGGGACAACACCGGCACCCGTGACCTGTTCCGCCGGATGGGCGGCCACACCGACCTGACCGACGCGTTCCTGTCCACACTGCTCGGCATCCTCGGCCTGATCTGCGTACTGTTCACCGCCGCCGCCGTACTGCGCCTGCGCGACGAGGAGACCGGCAACCGGGCCGAACCGCTGCTCGCCGGCGCGGTCGGCCGGCTCCGCTGGGCGGGCGGCCACCTGGTGATCGCGTACGCCGGCGCCCTGGCCATCCTTGCCGGCGGCGGCCTGGCGATGGGCCTGTCGTACGGCATCACCGTCGGCGACGTATCCGGCCAACTCCCCCGCATCCTGCTCGCCGCACTGGCCCAGGCACCCGCCGTGTGGGTGATGACCGGCCTGGCCGTCCTGATCGTCGGCACGCTGCCCCGCCTGAGTACCGCCGTCTGGGGCCTGGTCGGCCTGGTGATCGCGCTCGGCTGGCTCGGCCCGGCACTCAAGTTGCCCCAGGCCGTGCTCGACGTGTCCCCCTTCGGCCACCTCCCGAAGTTGCCCGGCGCCGACGTGACCGCCACCCCGTACGCCTGGCTGCTCGCCCTCGCACTCCTGCTCCCGGCCGCCGGCCTGACCGCGCTGCGCCGCCGCGACCTGGACTGAAGCCAACCAACAGAGCGGCCCTCAGCCCATCTCCTCCAACGTCTTGCCCTTCGTCTCCTGCACGAACTTCAGTACGAACGGGATGGACAACACCGCGAAGCACGCATAGATCACATACGTCGCCGACAGATCCCAGTCCGACAGGGTCGGGAACGACACCGTGATCACCCAGTTCGCGATCCACTGCGCCGACGCGGCCACGCCGAGCGCCGCCGCGCGGATCTTGTTCGGGAACATCTCGCCCAGGAAGACCCACACCACCACGCCCCACGACAGCGCGAAGAACAGGACGAACGAGTGGGCCGCGATCAGCGCGACAGTGCCCTCGGTGTTCGGGAGTTTGATCGACTTGCCCTGCCCGGTACGCGCCGAGAAGGCCCACGCCACCGTGCCCAGCGAGAGCGCCATGCCGGTCGAGCCGACCAGCGCGAGCGGCTTGCGGCCCACCCGGTCGACCAGCGAAATGGCGATGATGGTGCCGATGATGTTGATGATCGACGTGGTGAACGAGTACAGGAACGAGCTGTTCGGGTTGATCCCCACCGACTGCCACAACGAGGCCGAGTAGTAGAAGATCACGTTGATCCCCACCAACTGCTGGAACACCGAGAGCCCGATGCCGATCCACACGATCGGCAGGAAGACGAAGCCACCGCCGCCCAACAGATCCCCGAACGTGGACTTGTGTTCGCGGCGCATCGCCTCCTCGATCTCCGCGACGCGCGCGTCCAGATCGACGTCGTCGCTCTCCACCTCGGCAAGCACCTTCTTCGCCTGCTCGACCCGACCGACCGACAACAGGAAGCGCGGCGACTCGGGGATGGTGAAGGTGAACAGGCCGTACAACACGGCCGGGATCACCATCACGCCGAGCATCACCTGCCACGCCTCCAGGCCAAAGAGCAACTTCCCACGCTGATCGCCGTCGGCCAGGTTGAGGATCCCCCAGTTGACCAACTGCGAGACGGCGATCCCGGTGACGATCGCGGCCTGCTGGAACGAGCCGAGCCGGCCCCGGTACGCGGGCGGCGCGACCTCGGCGATATACGCCGGGCCGATCACCGAGGCCATCCCGATCGCCGTCCCGCCGAACACGCGCCACATCGCCAGGTCCCACAGCGCGAACGGCAACGCCGAGCCGACCGCGCTGACCGCGAACAACACGGCGGCGATCTGCATCACCCGGATCCGGCCGATCCGGTCCGCGATCCGCCCGGCCACCGCGGCCCCGATCGCACAACCGACCAGTGCGGCGGCGACCACCTGCGCGAGCAGACTCGACCCGGGGGTGAACTTGCCCCGAATGCCCTCCACCGCGCCGTTGATCACCGAACTGTCGTAACCGAAGAGGAAACCGCCCATCGCGGCGGCGGCCGTGATGAAGATGACGTGGCCGAGATTCTCCGAGTAGGCACCCCCACTCGAACGCCCTGTCGCCGATGTGGTGCCGGCCAACGCCCGCCTCCTGCCGATCGGTGCGCGCCGTGCGGATCGGCGCGCCTCCGTACGGATCGATGTACTCCGTACGGCGTCCTGATTCCGGACGGTTTGCCGGATCTTGAGAGTTGCCCGATATTTCGTCGCTAATCATCCGGATCCGCGCCGACGGCCGGCCGCAGGCCGGCCGCGAGCCGGCCACGACAAACCGCAGACAAGCCACCGATAAGGCCGCAGACAGGTCGCCAACGAGCCGAACCGTTTCGCCACCGATCCCGCTCGCCAACCCGCGTTTGCCAGAATTCGCCGGTTTTTGCGGCCCACTTCACCGGGCCCCGAACCCGTGTGAGTGTTTCGCTCGCTCGGGCACGAACCCGGTCCGCACGGTCGCCCGCATCGCCCACAAGGCGTACGCGGCGCGGACCGGCGACGTGGTCGAGGTATGCCCCCACCCAAGGAGCCTCGATGAACCGCAGAACGACCACGGCCGGGACCGTCCTGGCCATGCTCGCCGGATTGGCGATCAGCGCGGCCGGCCCCTCCTCCGCCGGCGCCGGCGCCGATTCCTCCCCGCCCTCCACCGACCACCAGGCAATCGCGATATCCGCCGCCGACCGGGCGGTCAACAGCGGCCTGGACAACCTGGCCAAGGGGTCCGACGAGCAGTACCAACGCCAGCTCGTCACCCCCTGGGTCAACGACCTGTTCTCCGTCGCCTACGAGCGCACCTACCGCGGCATCCCGGTCGTCGGCGGCGACGCGGTCGTGCTGGCCGACGGCAAGGGCCGGATCCGCGCGACCCAGAACGCCACCGACGCACGAATAGCCGTCACCACCCAACCGAGCATCGCGGCAGGCGACGCCGAGAGCACGTCCAAGGCCCAACTCGCCCTGGTGAACAAGGTGGAGTCGCACCGCCTGGTCGTCCGGGTCAAGGACGGCAACAGCGCGCTGGCCTGGGAGACGGTGGTCGCCGGTCGGACCACGACCGCGCCGAGCAGGCTGCACGTCTTCGTCGACGCGAGCACCGGCAAGGTCCTCGACACCTACGACGACGTCAAGGCCGGCAGCGGTACCAGTGAGTGGAACGGCCCGAACCCGCTCAACATCGACACCACCAACGCGGGTGGTTCGTACGAGCTGAGCGACCCGACCCGGCCCGGCCTGAGCTGCTCCGACTACGACACCGGTCAGGTCTTCAGCAAGTCCAGCGACTCGTGGGGCGACGGCCAGGCCGCCACCCGGGAGACCGGTTGTGTCGACGCGTTGTGGGCGGCCCAGCACGAGTGGAACATGCTGCGCGACTGGCTCGGCCGCAACGGCCACGACGGCAACGGCGGGAGCTGGCCGGTCAAGGTCGGCCTGAACGACGTCAACGCCTACTGGGACGGCTCGTCCATCTCGATCGGCCACAACCAGGCCAACCAGTGGATTGCCGCGATGGACGTCGTGGGCCACGAATTCGGGCACGGCATCGACCAGTTCACCCCCGGCGGCACCAGCAGCGAGGCCGGACTCGGCGAGGGCACCGGCGACATCTTCGGCGCGCTGACCGAGTGGTACACCAACGAGCCCGCGCCGTACAACACGCCGAACTTCACCGTCGGCGAGATGGTCAACCTGGTCGGCAACGGCCCGATCCGCTACATGTACAAGCCGTCCACCAACGGCGACCCGGACTGCTACAGCTCCTCCATCCCCAGCACCGAGGTGCACAAGGCGGCCGGGCCGCTCAACCACTGGTTCTACCTGCTCGCCGAGGGCACCAGCCCCTCCAACGGCCAGCCCAGCAGCCCGACCTGCAACAACACCACCCTCACCGGGGCCGGTGTCCAGCAGGCCGGCAAGGTCTTCTACGGCGCGATGTTGCTCAAGACCAGCGGGATGTCGTACAAGCGCTACCGCACCGCCACCCTGAGCTCGGCCAAGGCGCTCGACCCGACCTGTGACCTGTTCAAGAAGACCAAGGCGGCCTGGGACGCGGTCAGCCTGCCGGCCCAGTCCGGTGACCCGACCTGCACCGGCGGTCCGGGCAACCCCGACTTCTCGATCAGCCTCAACCCGACCTCGGGCACCGTCTCGCCCGGCGGCAACGTCAGCACCACGGTGAACACCACGACCACCAGCGGCTCGGCGCAGACGGTCACCCTGGCCGCCTCCGGCCTGCCGAACGGTGTCACCGCGCAGTTCACCCCGGGCAGCGTCCAGTCGGGCGCGAGCTCGACGCTGAAGTTGTCGGCGAGTTCGACGGCGGCGGCGGGCACCTCCACGGTGACGGTGACCGCGACCGGCAGCACCACGCACACCGCGCAGTACACGCTGACCGTGGGCGGCGGGGGTCCGGGCAACCCCGACTTCTCCCTCGCCCTCAACCCGACCTCGGGCACGGTTTCGCCCGGGGGCAATGTGAGCACCACGGTGAACACCGCGACCACCAGCGGCACGGCGCAGACGGTCACCCTGGCCGCCTCGGGTCTGCCCAGCGGCGTCACCGCGCAGTTCACCCCGGGCACCGTGCAGTCGGGTGCCAGTTCCACGCTGAAGTTGTCGGCGAGTTCGACGGCGACGGCCGGTACGTACACCGTGACGGTGACCGGCTCCGGTAGCACCACCCACAGCGCGCAGTACACGCTGACCGTCGGCGGCGGCGGTCCGGGCAACTGCACCGCACCCGCGTGGGACGAGAACGCGATCTACACCAACGGCAGCGTGGTCTCCTACCAGGGCCACACCTACCGCGCCAAGTGGTGGACCCAGGGCGAAACCCCCGGAACCACCGGCCAATGGGGCGTCTGGGTCGACCTCGGCCCCTGCTGACCCGAACCGACCCGTTAGGTAGCCACTCTGCTGCCCGGTAGGCCGAACCCGGCCCGCCGGGCAGCAGTCCGTTCCGGACCCGCCGATCGCCGCGCCGGCCGACCGTCGACCGCCCGCCGACCGCCCGCCGACCGCCCGCCGACCGCCCGTCGGCTGCCCGTCGACCGCCCGTCGGCTGCCCGTCGGCTGCCCGCGTCCGGGCTTCACCACCGATTCCCTTGCCGGACAAGGGGAAAGACCTTGCCGGACACCCTTGACAGTGCCGAGAGAGCGGGCCTAATTTCCTCTACAACTCTTAGGAAGGTTTCCTAACAGTGGCGAAAGGGAGACCGCACATGGCCGGGAGCACCGAGCGCGGCGCGGGAGCGTCCGGGCGGGAGCAGGCCGGGCGGCCGAGCCTTTTGCGGGCCATCAACGACCGGGCCGCGCTCGAACTCCTCTTGCGGCACGGGCGGCTGTCCCGAGGCCAGATCGGCTCGATGACCGGTTTGTCGAAGCCGACCGCCTCCCAGCTGCTCTCCCGCCTGGAGGCGGCCGGCCTGGTCGTCGGGGTCGGCACCACCGAGGGCGGCCGAGGGCCCGGTGCCCAGCTGTACGAGATCAACCCGGCGGCGGGCCACGTCGCGGGCCTGGACGTCACGCCCGCCCGGATCCGGGTGGCCATCGCCGACCTGACCGGGCGTGTCGTGGGCGAGCACGAACTGCCCACCCCGCGCCGGGAAGCGGCCGATACGCCGGGCCGGATCCGGGAGGCGGTCCGGGCCGCCGCAAAGCCCGCCGGACTCGACCTGGCCGATCTGGCGCACGTGGTGATCGGCATCCCGGGCGCATTCGACCCGACCACCGAGCAGTTCCGCTACGGCCGCCACCTCGCGGGCTGGCACTCCCCCGGGGTGCTGGACCTGGTCCGCGAGGAACTCGGTCTGACCGTGGACGTCGAAAACGACGTCAACCTCGCCGCGCTCGCCGAACAGCGCGACGGATCGGCCCGCGACGGCGGCGACTTCGTGTTGTTGTGGGTCGACGAGGGGATCGGCTGCGCGATCGTGCTCGGCGGTCGACTGCATCGCGGGGCCACCGGTGGTGCGGGCGAGGTCGGCTACATGCCGATGCCCGGCGCGCCGTTGCCGCACGACGTCAGCCGCCGCAACACCGGCGGCTTCCAGCAACTCGCGGGCGCTCCGGCGGTGTTGTCCCTGGCCCGTGCCTACGGGGTGGGCAGTCGGACCGCGCCGCAGGCGGTGGCCCGGGCGGTCCGGGCGGCCGAATCACGCGGCGGCGCCTTCCTGGACGAGTTGGCCAACCGGCTCGCGGTGGGCATCGCGGTGATCGTCTCGGTGCTCGATCCGGGACTCGTGGTCCTGTCCGGGGCCATCCCGATGGCCGGCGGCGAGGCACTTCGCTCCCGCGTGGTCGACGAGTTGCACCGCCTCGCGATCCCGCGTCCACGCGTCGTACTCGGCGACGTACCCGCCAACCCCGTCCTCGCCGGCGCCGTACACGCGGCCCTCGACGTAGCCCGCGACGTCGTGTTCACCACGACCTGACGCACCGCCGCATCACCACCCCACCACCGACGCTCGCCCCCGCCGCAGCCCGTCGGTCCCCCACGCGTACCACCAGCGCCATCGGCCCACCGCACCCGAAGTCCGCGCATCGCAGCATGTCCCCCGCACCGCCCCGCAGTTCGAGGTAGCCGCTCCGCCGTTACACCGCAACGCCTTCGGCGCAGTACGTCCCGGCCGCGCCGCCGCCATCTCCGGAGGAGGATCCAGTGCACAGACTCCCACGGCTCCGTCGTTCCATCACGACCCTCGCGTGCGCCGCCACGCTCGCCCTGATGGCCTCCGCGTGCGCCGGCGACGACGGCGGCTCGGGGTCCGGCACCGGCGCCGCCGAGGCGCCCGACAAGAAGGTCACCATCAGCTTCTGGCACGGCTGGAGCGCCGAGAGCGAGACCAAGGCGGTCCGCGACCTGGTCGCCAAGTTCAACGCCACACACCCCAACATCACCGTCAAGATCACCGACAACGTGACCGACGACAAGATCACCCAGGGCATCCGCTCCGGCAAGGGCCCGGACGTGGTCTCCTCGTTCACCACGGACAACGTCGGCCAGTTCTGTACCTCCGGCTCCTGGACCGACCTGGCCCCCTGGCTGGCCCAGTCCGGCATCGACCCGGTCGCCACCTTCCCCAAGGCGGTCCTGGACTACACCCAATTCCAGGGCAAGCGCTGTGCGTTGCCGCTGCTCGCCGACTCCTACGGGCTCTACTACAACAAGGACATGTTCGCCGCAGCGGGCATCCAAGGACCCCCGAAGACGCTCACCGAGCTGACCGAGACCGCCAAGAAGCTCAACCAGTTCAACGGCGACGGCACGTTCAAGGTGGCCGGCTTCGTACCCACCTTCCACGCCTACGAGTTCACCCCGGCGCACGCGCTCGCCCAGTTCGGTCCGACCTACCAGACCCCCGACGGCAAGTCGAACCTGGCCAAGGACCCGACGGTGCCGAAGTTCCTCGCCTGGCAGAAGCAATTCATCGAGAGCCAGGGCGGGTTCGACAAGCTGGAGAAGTTCCGCACCACGTTCGGCCAGGAGTTCTCCGCGGAGAACCCGTTCATGAGCGGCAAGATCGCGATGACCATGGACGGTGAGTGGCGCACCGCGATGATCAAGGAGAACGCGCCCAACCTGAACTACGGCACCGCGCCGTTCCCGGTCCCGGACGACCAGCTCGACAAGTACGGCCGCAGCTACCTCACCGGGACCACCATCGGGATCGCCAAGTCCAGCCACCACCAGCGCGCGGCCTGGGAGTTCGTCAAGTTCGTCACCACCGACACGGACGCGCTGAACAGCTTCTCGCAGGCGATCCACAACGTGCCCACCACGAACGCCGCGCTGGCCGCCTCCCCGTTGGCGGGCGACGAGCACTTCAAGCCGTTCCTCGACGCCTTCAAGCACCCCGCCAGCAACACCACGCCCGCCAGCCCCAACGGCGGCAAGTACCAGGTGACCTTCCAGGAGTTCGCGTACAAGTGGGAGTCCGGCTCGGGCGGCGACCCGAGCAAGGGACTGGCCGATCTGGACAAGCAGATCGACACCGACGTGGCCCAGGTCAAGTGATCCGATGACCATCACCGCCCCCGCGGCGGCGAAGGTCCCGGCGGCGCTGCGCAGGCAGCGCCGCCGGCGGAACCTGCGCACGCTCGCGTTCCTGTCCCCGTGGCTGATCGGCTTCTCGGTCTTCTTCGCGTATCCGCTCGGCGCGACCGTGTACTACTCGTTCACCCGCTACGACCTGATCAACCCGCCGGTGTGGGTGGGCACCCGCAACTGGGACTACGTGCTCAACGACTACCCGCAACTGTGGCAGGCGCTGCGCAACACGCTGTGGCTGGTCGTGGTGATGGTCACCCTGCGGGTGATCTTCGGCCTGGGCCTGGGCATGCTGGCGATTCGGCTCAAGCGCGGGTCGGGGCTGTTCCGCACGCTGTCCTATCTGCCCTACCTGGCCCCGCCGGTGGCCGCCACGATCGGCTTCGCCTTCCTGCTCAACCCCGGCACCGGGCCGGTCAACCACCTCCTCGGCAACGTCGGTCTGCCGCAACCGGGTTGGTTCACCGACCCGGACTGGTCCAAACCCGCGCTCACCCTGCTCGCCCTGTGGGGCATCGGCGACCTGCTGGTGATCTTCACCGCATCGCTGCTGGACGTGCCGCGCGAGCAGTACGAGGCGGCCGAGTTGGACGGCGCGAGCTCCTGGCAGCGCTTTCGCTACGTGACCTGGCCGGCGATCACCCCGGTCGTGCTGTTCGCCGTGGTCACCGGCGTGATCCAGACGATGCAGTACTACACGCAGGCGATGGTGGCCGGGAAGGTGGCCAGCGGCATCATCGGCAACTCCGGCCAGCCGTTCGAACCGGGTTATCCGCAGGGCACCACGCTGACCCTGCCGCAACTCGTCTACCAGGAGGGGTTCTCCAGCTTCAACACCGGTGCGGCGTGCGTGATCTCGCTGATCCTGTTCGCCCTCGCGATGTCCTTCACGTTCGTCCTGCTGCGCCGCCGCTCGGGCCTCCTGGACGACGACTGAGCGCCGAGCGCGAGCGCCGATGAAGCGCGGACCGAGCGCCGTTCCGCGTCGTCGGTTGACGCACCCGAACCCCCTTGCCCGACCCCCGAGTTCGACGAACCACCGTGCCCAGAAGGGATGGGATCCATGGCCCAGACCGTCGCGGCCGAGCAGGTCGGCCTCGCGCCGCCGCTCGCGCCCGCCCGGACGCCGCCGCGCCCGCAGCGGCGCAAGCGCGTACTGTCCTGGATCGGCGTGCACACGCTCGCCGTCACCGCCGTACTGTTCTTCACCCTGCCGTTCGTGTTCCTGTTCCTGACCTCGGTGATGAGCAACAAGCAGGCGCTGACCAGCGACCTGTGGCCCACCTCCTGGGAGTGGGGCAACTACACCAAGGTGATGAAGACCCCGGGCTTCGGCACGTGGTGGCGCAACACGCTGATGTACGCCGGGCTCGGCACCCTGTTCACGGTGATCTCCAGCCTGCCGGTGGCCTACGCGCTGGCCAAGTTCCGGTTCCGCTTCCGGGGCGTGGCGCTGATGCTGGTGATCTCGTCGATGATGTTGCCGCCGCAGGTGATCGTCATCCCGATGTACATCTTCTGGGCCAAGCAGATGCACCTGACCGGGACGTTGTGGCCGCTGATCATCCCGATGGCCTTCGGCGACGCGTTCACCATCTTCCTGCTTCGCCAGTTCCTGCTCACCATCCCGTCCGAATACCTGGACGCGGCCCGGGTGGACGGGTGCGGCGAGTTGCGCATCCTGATCTCGATCGTGCTGCCGATGATCCGGCCGGCGATCGCGGCGGTCGCGCTGTTCCAGTTCTTCTACTGCTGGAACGACTATTTCGGACCACAGGTGTACGCCTCGGAGAATCCGGGCGCGTGGACGTTGTCCTACGGCCTGGAGTCGTTCAAGGGCGCACACCAGGTCAATTGGAACCTCATGATGGCCGCCACCCTCCTGGTGATGGCGCCGGTGATCCTCGTGTTCTTCTTCGCCCAGAAGGCGTTCATCGAGGGCGTGACATTGACGGGAGTAAAGGGTTGAAGCTTGCGGTGGTGGGCGGTGGGTCCACCTACACTCCCGAACTCGCGGACGGCCTCGGCCGGTTGCGCGAAACCTTGCCGGTCGACGAGTTGGTCCTGGTCGACCCGGTACTCGAACGCCTGGAGCCGGTCGGCGCGGTGGTCCGCCGCATCCTGGCCCGGTACGGACACCCGGCCCGGGTCGTGCTCACCGACGATCTGGACGCGGGGGTCGAGGACGCCGACGCGGTGCTCTTCCAGCTCCGGGTGGGCGGTCAGGAGGCCCGCGCGCAGGACGAGGCGTGGCCGCTGGACTGCGGCTGCGTGGGGCAGGAGACCACCGGCGCGGGCGGCCTGGCCAAGGCGCTGCGGACCGTGCCGGTGGTGCTCGACGCGGCCGAACGGGTGCGCCGGGCCGCGCCGAACGCGTGGCTCGTGGACTTCACCAACCCGGTGGGCATCGTCACCCGCGCCCTGCTCGACGAGGGGCATCGCGCGGTGGGGTTGTGCAACGTGGCGATCACCTTCCAGCGCCGCTTCGCCGGGCTGATGCAACTGCCGCCGGATCGGATCCGGCTCGACCATGTCGGGCTCAACCACCTGACCTGGGAGCGCGGTGTCCACGTCCTGGACGAACAGGGCGAGCCGGGCCCGGACTTGCTGCCGCGCCTGCTTGCCGAGCACGGGGCGGCGATCGCCGCGGACATCGAGTTGCCGGTGGACCTGATGTACCGTCAGGGCACCGTCCCCTCCTACTACCTGCGCTACTTCTACGCGCACGACGCGGTGGTCTCCGAGCAGCGGCACACCGAGTCCCGGGCCCAGGCGGTGGCCGCGATCGAGCACGAACTGCTCGCGCTGTACGCGGATCCGACCCTGGACACCAAGCCGGCACTGCTGGAGCAGCGCGGCGGGGCGTACTACTCGGAGGCGGCCGTATCGCTGGTCGCCGCGCTGCTCGGCACCGGCGGCCACGGCGTCGACCCGGTCCAGGTGGCCAACGTACGCAACCGGGGCACGCTGCCGTTCCTCCCGGACGACGCGGTGATCGAGGTGCAGTCCCGGATCGAGGCGAGCGGCGCGACGCCGTTGCCGGTGGCGCCGGTCGGGGCGTTGCAGGCCGGGCTGATCGCGCATGTCGCGGCCTACGAGGAGTTGGCCCTGGACGCCGCGCTGCGCGGTGGCCGGGATCGGGTGTTCACGGCGTTGTTGGCACACCCCCTGGTCGGGCAGTACGACATCGCCGAGGCGCTCACCGATCGGCTGCTTGCCGCGGGCAAGGAGCACCTCCCGTGGGCGCGGTGATCGCGCCCGTCCCGGCGGTGCTCGCGATCGACGCGGGCAACTCGAAGACGGACGTCGCGGTGGTGGACGCGGCCGGTCGGGTGTGGGGGCGAAGCCGAGGTCCCGGCTACACGCCGTACGTACTGGGCCAGGACGCGGCGGTCGAGGTGATCGCCGCGCTGGTCGAGGAGGTACTGCGGTCGGCGGCCGGGGTCGGCCCGGTGGAGCACGTGGCCGCCTACCTGGCCAATATCGACCTGCCGGTGGAGGAGCTGCGGCTGCGCAAGGAGTTCGAGGACCGGGGGTGGAGCCGCACGGTCACCGTCGGCAATGACACCTTCGCGGTGCTGCGCTCGGGTACGGGTGCGCCGCGCGGGGTCGCGGTGGTGTGCGGCGCGGGGATCAACTGCGTGGGCCTGCTGCCGGACGGGCGTACCGCGCGCTTCCCGGCCCTCGGCCGGATCACCGGGGACTGGGGCGGCGGGATCGGCCTGATGGAGGAGGTGATGTGGTCCTCGGTCCGCGCCGAGGACGGCCGGGGCCGGTCCACCGCGCTGGCCGCCGCGACGGCCGACCACTTCGGCCTGACCTCGGCCACGGCCGTCGCCGAGGCGGTACACCTGGGCGAACTCCCGGCCGAACGCCTCCACGAACTCGTCCCCCTCCTCTTCCGAGTGGCCGAGGCGGGCGACCCGGTGGCCGAGGAGGTGGTCGACCGCCAAGCCGGCGAGATCGCGGTGATGGCGGTAACCGCCCTCCGCCGCCTGGACCTCCTGGCCGAAGCGGCCGACGTAGTCCTGGGCGGCGGCGTCCTGGCCGCGGAACCCCCGACCTTGATGGCCGCCGTCGATAAGAAGATCCACGCTTCGGCCCCAAGAGCCATCCTCCGAGTAGCCACGGCCCCACCGGTGGTAGGCGCCGCCCTCCTCGGCCTCGACCACATCCGCACCGACGGCAGAGCCCCGACCGACCCGCACGGCGCGGCGGAGGCACTGCTCCGAAGCCATTGGCGGGGGGCGCCGGGCTGAGGAACGCCGGCCCGTCCGGCGTTTGAGGACACCAGGCCGGAGGCCGGCCCCCTCCCGGCGGAGTCGACATCCGAGGCGGCCTCGGACCGGGACGGACCAACCCCAGCCCGTCCGGCGCTTGAGGACACCGGGCCGGAGGCCGGCTCCGCCCCGACCGCGTCGGCACTGCGAGTCGGCCCAAGTCGGGACGGGCCAACCCAGCCCGTCCGGCGTTTGAGGACACCAGGCCGGAGGCCGGCCCCCTCCCGGCGGAGTCGACATCCGAGGCGGGCTCGGACCGGGACGGACCAACCCCAGCCCGTCCGGCGCTTGAGGACACCAGGCCGGAGGCCGGCCCCGCCCCGACCGCGTCGGCACTGCGAGTCGGCCCAAGTCGGGACAGGCCAACCCAGCCCGTCCGGCGTTTGAGGACACCAGGCCGGAGGCCGGCCCCGCCCCGACCGCGTCGGCACTGCGAGTCGGCCCAAGTCGGGACGGGCCAACCCAGCCCGTCCGGCGTTTGAGGACACCAGGCCGGAGGCCGGCTCCGCACGCGCACCGGCCCGAGCCGTCCCGGCCCGCCCCCATCACCCGCGCCGCCAGGCCCGTGGGCGTCGCATACGATCCCGGCGGGGCGGGTGCATCCGCGATGGGGCCCACACGATGCGGACGAGGACAAACGACTGTGGGCGATTTCACGTGACCACCGGCTCGATACCGGGGCTGGTCCGGGACCGTGCGACCTGGCTGCTCTACCTGCACATGGCCGCCTTCGGCTACTTCCTCTACTGCTTCGGCCCGTCCGTCACGCTGCTCGGCGACGACCTGGGCCTGGGCAACGCGGTCGCGGCGCTGCACAGCACGGCGTACGCCGCGGCCGGGGTGTTGATCGCGCTGCTCGGCGATCGCCCGATGCGCCGCTTCGGTCGCGGGCGCACGTTGTGGGCCGGCTGCGCGCTGCTCAGCGTGGGCGTACCGGCGTATTGCGCGGCCGGTACGCCGGCGGTGTCGCTCAGCGCGGCCCTCCTGTGCGGATTCGGCGCCTTCCTCGTGGTCAACGTGGCCGGTACGGCGCTCGCCGACCACCACGGCCCGGCCGCCGGCCCGAGTGCCCTGAACGAGGCGAACGGCCTGGCCGCCGGTGTCGGCATGATCGCCCCGCTGCTGATCGGCGTGCTGGACTCGTCCGGCCCCGGCTGGCGCTGGGCGATGTACCTGGTCCCCGTCCTCTTCGCCACCCTTGCCATCACCCTCGGCCGAACCCCCATTCCGGGCCCGGCCCAAGCCCCGGAGCCGATCCGGACGCCGAAACCAAGCGCCGGGCCGAGCCCGGTCGGCACCAGAGAGGGCCCCGAAACCACGCCCCCGATCGGCATACCGCCCCAAACCAAGCCGACCGACCCGGTCGCCGGCCGCCACACTGCCGAGCCCGCGAACCCAATCGGCCCCGCGAGCCGGACCGCATCCGGCAACCCCGCCACTACCCACCACACCGCCGAGCCCGCGAACCCAACCGGCAGCCGGGACGCACTCGCAGCCGCGCCCCCGATCAGCACCGCGAACCGGACCGACCAGGCGAACTCGCCCGCCACCCGCGACGCACTCGGACCCACGGCCCCAATCGGCCTCCCGAACCGGACCGAGCCCGCCAACGCCGCCAACCCCGCCATCACCCGCCACGCCGCCGAGCCCGCGATCCTGCCCCGCGTACCGCCGCAGCAACCCGACCCCGCGAGCCCCGCCGGCGCCCCCGAACCCCATCGGCAACGGCGCGAGCCCGCCGCCGCCGGCCCGCTCCCGCCCGCCTACTGGTGGGCCTGGTTGCTGAGCGTGTGCTCCGTCGCCGTCGAGTTCTCGCTGTCCCTGTGGGCCTCCACGCTGCTCCGCGACCGTACCGGCATGTCCGAAGGCGCCGCGGCCACCGCGATGACCGCCGTCGTCGCCGGGCTGTGCCTGGGTCGGCTCGTCGGCGGTCGGCTCGCCCTGCGCGTACCGCTGGATCGGCTCTACGCCGGGGCCGTGGTGGTCAACCTGGTCGGCTTCACCGCGTTCTGGTCGGCCACCGTGCCGTGGCTTGCCTACGCCGGCCTGTTCGTCTCCGGGCTGGGCATGTCCGTGCAGTTCCCGCTGGCCACCGCGGCCGCGATCCGCGCCGCCGGCAGCCGCGCGGACCTGGCCGTCTCCCGCCTCGCCCTGGCCACCACGCTGGCCGCGGGCGGCGCGCCGTTCCTGCTCGGCCTGGCCACCGACCTGATGCCGGTCCGTACCGCGTTCCTGCTCCTGCCGATCCTGCTGCTGGCCTCGCTTCCGGTCCTGCGCAAGGCCACCACGCCGCCCCCGGTCACCCGCGAGCCGGCGCCGCCGCTTCCGTAGCGCACGCCAGTACCGCGCCCACGTCCTCCGACCGGGTGTCCGGGTGCACCAGGACCGACCCGGTCGCCGCCGCGAACCGCGCCGGCTCCCCGCCGTCCCACCCGTGCAGCTCCGATACGCCCAGCTCACCGGCCACCCCGGCGTCGGTGAACGGATGGCTGTGCGCGAATCCGGCAAAGGCGAGGCGCATGGTACGAGCATTCCCTCCGGGCGGCGAGCGTGGCGGATCGACCCTACGACCCGCCCGGCGAACCGCTCCCACCACGTGACCTGTTCGCTCGTGTGAGCGAACGAAGGTCGGGTATGCGCCGTCTGCGGGGAGGGGGGAAAGATCATCGCCCTCTCGACACAAGGGATGACGTCATGTTCCTTCTGGGACTGCTGCTCGCCGCAGGCGCCGCAGCGTTCGCGGCTCTGCTGATCGCCTACAACACGTCGGGCGGACCCGAATACACGGTCGGCATCTTCAATACCGATCTGGTCACGCTCAATTCGCTGGCGATCTTCTGTTCGGGCCTGGCCCTGGGCCTGATTTTCAGCCTCGGCCTGCTGATGATGGGCGGCAAGGCCCGGCTGAACCGAGCCCGCCGCAACCACAATCGTCGCGCCGTCGTCGACACGGCCGCCCGCGAGCGTGCGGTACCGGCCGAGGCCCGCGCCGATCGCCGCCAACACGAGCCGCCGGCCACCGACGAGGCCGGCACCACCTGGACCGCCGACCCCGCCCACCAACCACAGACCGGCGGCTCGCACCGCCGCACCGGACCGGAGAAGTAGCAGGCCACCACCCCTTGCACACCCACACACACGGCAGCCCGAAGGCCCCCGCACGAGGAACGTGCGAGGGCCTTCGGGCCGTCTCGTCCAGCGTCTCGTTCAGCTCTTCTCGTTCAGCTTTTCTCGTTTCTCGTTCAATCTCGTCTCATTCAAACTCGCCTCGTTCAGCTCGCCAAACCCACCGCCGGCGCCGCCGACAAGTGCGGATACTCGGCCGAACGCCCCTGAAAACTCAGGATCTTCGGGTTCCGCACCACCCCGTCCCGGATCTCGATCGCCTTCGCGATCGTCGGGTCCGCGTCCCATGCCGCCGGACCGTCCATCACCGTGCCGAGATAGGGGATCAGCGCCTCGCTGATCTCCCAGGTCGCCGAATCCCACAGGTAGGACGGGCTGTGGTCGACCGCGTAGTAGTGGCAGTTGTCCCCGACGGTGAACGCCGGCTCCTCGAAGGTCGTCGGTCGGGCCCATTCGAAGCCCATGCCGTCGTCGCAGGAGACGTCGATGAAGAACGAACCCGGCCGATATTCCGGCAGATCCCGGTTCAGCACGAACGTCAAGGGCGCGTCAGTGTCCTGCCGGATGCAGTTCACCACGATGTCGTAGCCGGCAAGGTGGGTACCGAGCGGCACCGGCCCATCCTCGGTGAGTGCGTCCAACCGCGACGGGTCGTCCTCGCCGAACTGGAAGTGACCCATCACCACGGAGGGCATCGGCGAGGCCACCGCGACCGCGTCCCGCGCGGTCAACACCGTCACATCCGACACGCCCATCGCCTCCAGGGCTATCACCGCGCCGCGCGCCGTAGCCCCGAAACTGAGCACCGCGGCCCGCATCCGGCGGCCGTAGCTCCCGGTTGCGCCGCCCAGCGCGAGTGCGTGCAACACCGAGCAGTAGCCCGCCAGTTCGTTGTTCTTGTGGAACACATGAACACTGAACGCGCCCGCCGCGGTCCAGTGGTTCATCTCCTCCCAGGCAATCATCGTCAGCTTGCGATCGATGCCGAGCTGAGTCATCGTCGGGTCCTGCACACAGTGCGGCCAGCCCCACA
The DNA here is from genome assembly GCF_049739465.1 of Embleya sp. AB8. Classification (NCBI taxonomy): domain Bacteria; kingdom Bacillati; phylum Actinomycetota; class Actinomycetes; order Kitasatosporales; family Streptomycetaceae; genus Embleya; species Embleya sp. AB8. Next base: position 42,887 of record NZ_JBMHHY010000031.1, on the reverse strand, counting down.
AGACCTGACCGTCGCGCAGCGCGGCCACATCCTCGTGGGTGGGCTTCGGCAACAACACCACGTCGCTCTCCGCGAGCAATCGTTTACGCGGCAACAGCCCGGCCACATGGCGAATCAGTTCCGCGTCGGCGACGCCGAAGCGCTCGCCGTACCCCTCTTCGAGGAACAGATATTCGCGCACATCCGGCGCGATGCGCTCGACGTGCAGTGGGTGGACCGGCAGTCGGTGCTCGTTCTCCTTGAGCGATGAGCCAAGAATCCCGAGCGTCATGCGGTTCCTGCGAATCATGGGAGATCCCTTAGGTAGGCCCCAAGTATCCGCCCTGAAATCCACAACACTCACCGATCCACAACAAAATCACCCTATTCGCCGGGATCGACCCGGCGCAGCACGCGTGCCTCCCAAGGCGCCAGCACCGCCGGATCGGCCTCCGCCACGTTGCCGATCAGCAGCGGCACGCCCGCCCACGCCCCCGCGAGCTCGACCGGCAGCGGCACCGCAGCGCCGGTGAAGTTGCCCAGCACCAGCAGCGTCGTGTCCCGATAGCGGCGGGTGAACGCGTACAGGCGTTCGTCATCGCCAAGCAGCATGGCGAAGTCGCCGTGTACGACCGCGGGTTCGCTGTGCCGCAGGGCGATCAACCGCCGGTAGTGGTGGTATACGGAGTCCGGATCGGCCACGGCCGCCGCCGCGTTGATCGTGGTGTGGTTCGGATTGACCGGGAGCCACGGCGTGCCGGTGGTGAACCCGCCGTGCGCCGACGCGTCCCACTGCATCGGCGTACGCGCGTTGTCCCGCCCCCGCGCGCGCAGTCCGGTCAGCACCCGTTCCGGGTCCTCGCCCGCGCCCACCGCCTGCCGGTAGTGGCCGAGTGCCTCGATGTCGTGCACGTCCTCGATCGAGGCGAACGGCGCGTTGGTCATGCCCAGTTCCTCGCCCTGATAGACGTAGGGCGTGCCCCGATGCAGGTGCAGTACGGTGCCCAGCATGGTCGCCGAGCGGGCCCGATACGCCGGCCCGTCGTCGCCGAACCGCGAGACGATCCGCGGCTGATCGTGATTGTTCCAGTACAGGCTGTTCCAGCCGACCTCGGCCAGCCCGGCCTGCCAGCGGCCCAGCGACTCCTTGAGCGCGGTCAGCCGCAGCGGCCGTACGTCGAACTTGTGCCGCCCGAAGTCGAGCCCCACATGCTCGAATTGGAAGACCATGTCCACCTCGCCACGCGCCGGATCGGTGAACAACCGGGCGTGCTCCAATGTCACCCCGGGCATCTCGCCGACGGTGAGCAGCCGTTCGGGCCGGCCGGCGAAGACCTCACGATGCATCTCCCGGAGATACTCGTGCACGCGCGGCCCACTCACGTAGTACGGCGAACCGTCTCCGTACGGCCCGTTCGCGTACGGCCCGTTCCCGTACGGCCCGTTCCCGTACGGCCCGTTCCCGTACGGCCCGTTCCCGTGCGGCCCGTCGCCGAGCAACGCGCCGTCGCCGAGCAACACACCGTCCGGCAGCCTCGGATCCTTCGAGATCAGGTTGATCACGTCCATCCGAAACCCGTCCACGCCCCGATCGAGCCACCACCGCATCAGCGCGTAAACCGCCTGCCGGACCTCGGGGTTCTCCCAGTTGAGGTCGGGCTGCTTGGCCGAGAACAGATGCAGGTAGTACTCGCCGCTCGCGTCGTCGAGCTGCCACGCGGACCCGGAAAAGAACGACCCCCAGTTGTTCGGCGGCCCACCACCGTCGGGCTGCCCGGCCCGCCACCAATACCAGTCCCGCTTGGCGCTGTTCGGCCCTTCGCGCGATTCCCGAAACCACGGGTGCTCGTCCGAGGTGTGATTGACCACCAGATCCATCACCAGCCGCATCCCGCGCTCATGCACCGCCGCGAGCAGCCGATCGAAGTCGGCCAGCGTGCCGAACAGCGGTTCGATGTCCCGATAGTCGCTGATGTCGTAGCCATTGTCGTCCTGCGGCGAGGGATACACCGGCGACAGCCACAACACGTCCACCCCGAGCCCGGAAAGATGATCGAGCCGCGCGGTGATCCCGGCGAGATCCCCGACCCCGTCCCCATCCGAATCGGCAAAACTGCGCGGATAGATCTGATACACGACGGCGGACTTCCACCACGCGTCGTCCGGTTCCCGGGAAGCGTCGAGTGTCATCGCGCGCACCTGTACCTCTCCTCGTCGACCGCGCCTCCGGCACACCCGGCCGGCCGGCGCCACGATGACTGTCCTGCCCCGCCCGGGCCCGGTTCACCGGTCCGTCGAGGGCCCGGGGCGGACGCGGGATTGGAAGGCGCGGCGATAGGCGTTGGGGGTGGTGCCCGTGATGCGTTTGAAGCGGTCCCGGAAGGCGGTTGGGGAGCCGAAGCCGGTTTGGCCGGCGATTCGGTCGATCGGGTGGGTGGTGGTTTCCAGGAGGTGTTGGGCGCGGCTGATTCGGACTCGGTACAGCCATTGCAGCGGGGTGGTGCCGGTTTGCTGGCGGAAGTGGCGGTTGAGGCTGCGGGCGCTCATGCCGGCTCGGGCGGCGATGTCGTCGAGGAGGAGTTCGCGCTCGCTGTGTTCGCGCAGCCAGCACAGCAGTGGTTCCAGGCTCGCGCCGTCCGGGGCGGGTGGTTCGTGCACGATGAACTGGGCCTGGCCGCCCGCCCGTTCGAGGGGCATCACGGACATCCGGGCACTGTCGGCGGCGACCGCCGAGCCGAGGTCGCGGCGGATCATGTGCAGGCACAGGTCGAGCCCGGCGGCGGCGCCGGCCGAGGTGAGGATGGAGCCGTTGTCGATGTAGAGCACGTCGGGGTCGACCGCGATCTTCGGGTATCGCTCGGCCAGTTCGGCGGTGGCCAGCCAGTGCGTGGTGGCCCGTAGGCCGTCCAGGAGGCCGGCCGCGGCCAGAACGAAGGCGCCGACGCAGATCGACGCGATCCGGGTCCCGGAGGCCGCCGCGGCGCGCAACTCGGCCAGGACGTGTTCCGGCACGGGCATGGTCGGGTCGGCCCGCCCGGGCACCATGATCGTGTCCGCCTCGGCCAGCGCCGCCAACCCCCACGGCGCACGCAGCGTGAATGCGCCCGCGTCGACGTCGACCCCGGGCTCCGGCGCGCACACCTTGACCCGATAGGCGGGCCGCCCGTCCGGCAACCGGGTGCGCCCGAATGCCTCGACCGGGGTGGTCAGATCGAACCCGAGGACGCCGTCGAGGGCCAGGATGGCGACGGTATGCATGGCGGCAATGTATGTGGCCATCGGATTCCCGCCAGCCGGGGGGGGTGAGCGGGCGGACGGCGTTCGAGCATGGTGCGGGGCGTCGGCGAGCATGGCGTGTGGTGCCCTCGAGCATGGTGCGTGGTGCTGGCGAGAATCCGCGCATAGGTGTCACTATTGCCACTCGTCCCGCCCCCACGCCGCCTCTAGCCTCGGGCCGTGACCAAGTTCCTCCTCGCCGTCCACGTGATCGCCGCGATCATCGCGATCGGGCCCGTGACCGTCGCCGCGAGCATGTTTCCGCCCGCCGCCCGCCACGCGCTGGCGGATCCGCACGACGCCCGGGCCGCGGCGGTCGCCCGCTCATTGCACCGGACCTGCCGGATCTACGCCGTGGTCGGCGTCGTGGTCCCGGTCTTCGGCCTGGGCGTCGCGCTGCAGATGCATGTGCTGGGCAGCGCGTGGCTGATCGTGTCGATCGTGCTGACCGCGCTGGCCGCCGCGGTCCTGGCGCTGCTCGTACTGCCTCGGCAGCAGACACTGCTCGCCGGCCTCGGGACGCCGGCGGCAACCACGGCGACGACGGCAACCACGACCGAGCCCACCACCCACCGGATCGCCGCCCGCCTCGCCATGTCCACGGGCGTGTTCAACCTGCTCTGGGCGATCGTCACGATCCTGATGATCGCCCGCCCGGGCTCCACCACGGGGGCCTGAGGATTGGTCCCGGGGCGGGTACGGTCCGGCGCCTCGGATGGCGGTCCGGTCGGGGGATGCCGGCCTCCGGCCCGCTGTCCTCAAGCGCCGGACCGTACAAGAGTGGGCTATGTGCACACGGTGCCGCAGCGTGGGACCTACGTGCTTGCCCGTCGTCAGAACGCCGAGGTCGGCGCGTCCGAGTAGGCCCCGGGCTGCCGAAGTCCCGCCCTGCCGCGTCGAGGTCACGGACGGACGGGGCAGCTCGGGTTAATCGATGGTGCCGGTCCATCCGCCGCGTTTCAGGTGGCAGACTCCGTCCGGGGTGATCCGGACGTGTGCGCCGTAAAGCGGCAGGGCGCCCTCGGCGTTGAGCCGTAGCCGGATGCGTTCGAGTGCCTTCCACAACCGGCGGGGTCCACCCTGATGGACGATCGGAGCCGCGAATCGATCGGCAGTCGCTCTCGCCCACGAGCCATCGGTGTGAACGAGCACAGCGGTTCGCGTGTCCCCTTCCCGCCGGAAGCCGAGTTGCACGCCGGGCACGTCGAGTTCCAGCATCGACCGGATCTCCCATGCCTCGGCGACGTTCAGTACGGGGAACCGGCCCGTGGCGACCTCGGCCCCGTCCGCTTCCCACGCGAGCGTGAACAGGTCGGTGAGTTCGGGCGGATAGTCGTCCCCGTGCCGGGTCGTCATGAACCCGGCCCAGTCGCGTTCGATGCGGCCGGTCGCGCCCCCGCCCCTGTCCTTCCACGCGGTCAGGATCAAGGACGTGTTCGCGATCGTGGTCACCAGTCGCCCACCCGGTCGCAGCGCGGCGAGCCACGACGCGGGGAGGAGGCGAACGGACACGGTCGCGATGATCCGGTCGTACGTACCCGGGAGCGGGCCCGTAGCGTCGACCGTCGCGAACGTCGGTTGTAGTCCCATGGCCGCGAGTCGATCGCGTGCGGCATCGACCAGGTACGGGTCCACGTCGACGCTCGTCACATGTTCGGCACCGAGTCGGCGAGCGGCGTAGGCGGTGAGTCCGCCCGCCCCCGTGCCGACGTCCAACAGGTCGACCCCCTCGGTCAACCGACCGTGTCGAAGCATCTGTACGACCAATCCGGGCATCGTTGCCGACGACGTCGGCCGACCAGTCGGTTGATCATCCGGATCTGCGTGATCGGCGTGCGCCGGGCCGACCTTGGTCACCAACGATGTATCACCGTAGGCCGCGCTCATCCATGCGTTCGGGTCCGTCGCTCCGTCGCGAACCCGCCAACCCACCTCGGTGCGTTCCCACCATCGGGGCACGAGTTGATGCCGGGGCGTCCGTGCGACGGGGGTGTGCCACCGTGACACGGGGTCGGTCACTTCGTCGGCGAGTCGGGCGGCATGTTTCTCCCACATCTTTGGTGGCCTTCCTAGTCGTAAGCGGGGTCGCACGCTTCGGTGCGGGACGGGTCGCAGTCGTTCGTGTCGTCGGGCTGACACGGGACACTCGCGCGGGCCGGTATCCGGGCGACGGCGGCTCGCCACTCACTACCGCCGAGGATGTTCCCGAGGGATCGACTGCGGACGTTGAGCACCGGCATGAAGCGTGAGAGCACGCACAGGGTCAGGTCACCGTTCGGGAGTACTGCCGCCCGCCGGTCGCCGCAGCGTCCGCAGAGTTCGTTTACGCTCGGTGTCATCGTCCCCTTGGCTGCTCGGCCAACGGCGCGAACTCGATCGGTCTGGATGTGCTTGACCCCCAACGAAACCAGGTCGGCGCGAGCTTCGGCCACGCGTTGCCCTGGCTGAATGTTCACGATGCCCGCGCGAATCGGGATGCCCCGCCGGACGGCTTCGGCGATGTTGGCCCGGGTGCGGGCGTGGCTGCCGGGCTGCGTGGTGATCGCGTCATGTTCGGCGGGGTCGTCGCTGTAGTACGACGTCGCGAGCAAGACCCCGGGCCGCTCGAACACGTCCCACGCGGCGGGCAGCACCTTGTATAGATTGCTGTAAACCTCGACCTGTCGCCCGAGAGTAAGGGCGAGTTCGACCAGGTCAACCCAGTGCGGGTAGAGGGTCGGCTCCCCGCCGATGAGTTGGATCCGGGACACCCCGAGGTCGGCGGCATCGATGATCACGTTGCACCAGTCGGTGCGGGTCATCGTGCCGTGCGTGCCCTGGGGCGAGGACGACGAAAGGCAGCGGGTGCAGCGGAGTTGGCACCCGCCGGTCACTTCGAGTTCGGGGAGGTGTGCCTTCCTCCCATGCTCACGATCGGTTACCCGTACGAACTCGCGGACTGACTCGACCCACCGCCGAAGCGAAGCCCCGCCACCCACCCCGCTGTTCCTCGGGTGGCGGGGCGTTCCATCGCCCCCAAGACACAGAAATGCCCCGACCAGATGGCGTTTCGTCGCCCTGCGGCTCCGCCCCGCCGGACGGGAGGTCCAACGCGCCGCCGAGGGACCGGAGTTGCCCGATTGTTGGTTGCCGGCGGAATGGCCCGCCAAGGAGGCCCAGCCGGTGCAGTTCTGGATCTACGACCTGCCGGCGGACACGCCGCTCGCCACGCTGGTGCGGCTCGCGAAGCTCCGTTGGCGGATCGAGCACGACTACCGCGAGATGAAGCAGGCCCTGGGCCTGGCCCACTTCGAGGGCTGCACCTGGAACGGCTGGCACCACCACGTCACCCTCGGTCTCGGTCGCGCACGCCTTCTGCACCCTCCAACGACTGGCCAGAGCCCCAAAAGCAACGGCGCCGGCCTGACCCTCTACCAGGTCGTCCGCGAACTACAGACCCTGCTCGCGGCATGGACCGGCGCCTGACCCACCTGCCACCGCGACTTACCCACATACGCACCGACCTGACCAAGCACTACTGGAGCGTCAGCGGCAACGTCATGAGCGACATCGGCATGAGCATCTCGAACAGTCCGTATGCCAGATAGGCTCCCGTGCGCCACCGGCGGGCAGAGCCCAGACCCAGGTCGGCACGCGCCAGTCGGGCGACCCGGATCCCCGAGGTCCCCGTGCCCGCGATGACGTGGTCCCTGAGGAATCCGAGGTCGCCTTCGTCCCGCAGGGTCACCCGAGTACCGGCCGCGTCCCGCAGAATGAGGTCCACGGTGGTGCCCAACGCGCTGGGACAGAAGCGTGCGCTGCGGATCCGGCGGAGGTTCGCGAGGTCGATCGTCCTGGTCCCCGTCCAGGTCCGAGCGCTCAGATAGCGGTCGTTCGGCCCGTGCAGACGCATTGGCTTCCGGGCCACGTTCGCACCCCGCAAAAGGACGTAACAGCCCATGCCGGCCGCGATGTCAGCCGGGAGTATCCAACCGTCCGCAGTCGTCGGGTCCTGGAGCGGAGCGGTGCCGAAGGCGAACGCGGCCACGGCCGCGACGACCAGGAAGACGATCAGCCGGGCCCGCGTCATCGACGACCGGGCCGGACACGACTGCTTGGTCGTCACCGGCACGAGGGATTCCGCCATATCCGCCATGGCGCGACGCTAGCCCACCGCCCCACGCGGTGAAAGACGGGTTCCCCTCGACCCGGATCGCGGCTACGTGGAGAACGACCGCCGCGAACGTCCGGACCCGATGGTGATCGACCGCATCCGATCGCGGTGTCGATGTCCGGGACAGTGGCCGGGACTTCGTTCGTGCGTACCGCCCCGCCGAGGACCCGAACCGGCAGACGCGGGGCGCATCGAGGTGGGGATACACGCTGGCCCGGGTTGCGGGACGAACACCGGGGCCTGAGCAGCGATCCCGAAGCGGGTACGGTCCCGCGCCCCGGATGCCGGGGCCAAGCCGCCCCGTCCAGCAGGTGCGGGTCTCCCCGCCGTAGAAGGGCCCGGGGACGTTCAGCCACAGTCGGTCTTCCCAACGGCCCTGAAAGGCATCGCGGTCGTCGCCGAGGATGGCCACCGGGTCGAAGTAGAGCGTCATCCGCCGCGATTGGGGCATCCGATCGGGCCGAACGACGGGCTGCCGTTGGGAAGAGGAGTGCCTGGTCCCCCTGGGTTCACGCACTCGCCGTTTGACTCTCCAGCTCATGGGATGTCTGTCACGTGGGTCGGCGCAGTTCCCGGAGCGCCCGCGTTGCCCCGCTGTAGCGCGGTACCTCGATCATCGGGTGCCGGTGCCGAAGTGTGCCGGTCACCTTCGCGCAGACGAGACAGTACAGCGCGGTCGGCCATTCCGGGTCCGGCATGGTCTCGCCACCGCAGACGGGGCATGCGCGCACGCGGGCGCTCCTTTCGCTGCCCGGCGGACTACGCCGTCAGGTCGAACTCGCCCGCCTCGGCGCCCTCGATGAACGCGTTCCACTCGGCGGAGGTGTGCTCCTGAACGCTACCCGTGACGCTGTGTCGCACGGCCACGACACCGCTCACGTTGGTGGCCACCTCCACGCAGCGGGGGTTGCTGTTGTTTTAGCCGCAACGACCCGACGCTCCGCCCGGCCCGGGCCCGACGTCGGATGCCGGCCCGGTTGGGAGGGAGGCGGCCTCCGGCCTGGTGTCCAAACGCCGGACGGGCTGGGGTTGGCCCGACGCGGGACGGCAGGCCCGGCCGGCCACCGCACCCGCACCGTGGCGGCCGAGTCGGCCGAACCGCAAAAGGCCACTCCGGCCTGCTCGTCGAGTTGGCCCTCTCGCCCTCTCGCTCTCCGGCCGAAGCGCCTGCTCGTGTCACCTTCGGGACGGCGGCAGTCTCTCGATCTCGGCGATGAGGTCGAGGAACAGGTCGACGTTCCGCAGGATCACGCGAGCACCGAGATATCGCAGGTGCAGCAGCCGACTGACCCGCAGCCCGGCCGGACCGGTGTTCATCAACCTGTTGCGGCGCGCCATGCGCTTGGCCTCGATCAACTGTGGCAGACCATCCTCAAGGAAGCGGGCCTGGTTCGGGAGGGGGTGGCCGAGCCAGGGCAACACGCAGTTGGTGGGCATCAGTTCCCACACCACGGTGTCCTGCGGGCCGTCGGCTGCGGCGACCGTGACCAAGTGGGCGATCCGGACCGTGAGTACCGGCCGCTCCGGTGGCAGCGCGCTGGTGACGGCAGGGACGGCGAGACCGTGGGCCCCTCGTATGGCGCGCAGGTGTCGCGAGAACAGCAGGGCCGGCCCGGTGCGCGGAGCGACGGCCTCGGGCGGGGCAAGCGCGACGGCCTTCACGCGCGGGTCTTCGGCCGCGAACAGCGCCATGTTCTCGGCCCGCCGCGAAGGCATTCGCGCACTCACCGCCAAGGGCGAGCCGTCGGCCGCCGACCCCTCGCGCGGTTCGAGGATGAGGACGCGCGTACCTGGGCGCGCGGTCGCGGGGGCGGCGGGGACGGTGGGGATCTCCCGATGCAGGAACCAGCGTTCGCCGTGCCAACCCTTCATCGCCCACCGCCTCGAGGTGGGCCGCCGGCGATGTCCTCCGAGGCGATGATCCCCTGGCGCAGGTCGCCGTCGACCCGGTCGCGAAGTATGGGAGCGGAAGCAATACGGGGCATGACGGGCAACTCCTTCAACATGACGTGACGTGACGTAGCGAAGCGGACGATCGGATGGAGATGGAACAGGGCAGGGCGGGGGAGGCAGCCGACTTCGAGGCCGTCGGGGGATGGATCGAATCGCCACTCCCCCGCCGTGCCGCCTATGGGTGCGCGTCGACCTTGAACGCGACGCACACGGTCTTGCCATCGGGATCGACCCGGTAGCCGAAGTAGTCGGCAAGGCTCTTGGCGATCACGAGCCCCCGCCCCGACTCCGCGAGCGGATCCCCGTCGGGATCACCGGGCAACGTGCACGGGAACCGATCCCGCACCCGGATCCACAGCAGGCCATCACGGACCTCGACGGCCACGCTGAATCCCCCATAGCGACCGGCGTGCACGATCGCATTCGCGGCGAGCTCACTGACGGCCGCAACCGCGTCGTCCAGGAAGGGTATGAACTCCCGGCAACCACGGGCCACATGGGCCCGGGCCTTGGCCACGGAGTCGGGCTGCGAAGGAAGTTCGAGGTCATTGACGGTGCCCACGGTGGGCTCCTCGGTGATTGCCGGATTGATGCTTGCGACACGGCCCGCAGCATGGTGGAGCGTCAAGTGGCGAACACTGGTGGGGTTTCGTCACGAACGCGCCATCGACGGCGCCGATCGGGGCGCCGAAGTCCGCACGGACAGACTTACATGGAGATCACTTTCAGTGAGTGAGCCATGACTCTAGATTACCGGTGAAACTTCACTTCGCAACCACACTTCGAATCTTCTCTGCAAGAATCGGGCCGCTGCCCTGCCTCACGTATGTGTCGAAGAGGTGGACCCCCAGGTATCCGCGCTGGGTACGGCAAGATGGCAACACACCGGTAGGCGTTGGGAGAACTCGTGGGGCACACGCCAGAACCGACACTGCTCCGACGTCGGCTCGGTCGAGAGATGAGGCGCTTGCGTACGAACGCAGGCATGACGGCCGAGGCCGCCGGCGTCGTCATCGAAGCCTCCGACAGCAAGATCAGCCGCCTGGAGAACGGCAAGGCGGACCTGAAGCGTCTCGAAATCTCCGCGCTCCTGCAGGCTTACGGCGCCGACCCCGCGATGACGACACAGGTGCTGGAAATGGCCGAGGAGGCAAGGAAGCCCGACTGGTGGGCCGATGAGTCTTCAGTGATCCCATCCGGCCTGGGCACGCTGATCGATGTCGAGTCGAGTGCGACGAACCTGCGCGCATTCAATTCGATGATCGTCCTCGGCATGTTGCAGACCGAGGACTACGCCCGAGCAACAATCACGGCGCACTGTCCCGATGAACCCGAAGACGTGATCGAGGGGCGTGTCCGTCTGCGCATGAGGCGCCAGACCATTCTCGAACAAGCCTCGCCACCCCAGCTTGAGGTCATCCTTGACGAAGCTGCTCTGCGGCGCGAGGTCGGCGGCCCCGATGTGATGCGGAAGCAAATCGAGCACTTGGTCGACGTCAGCCGCCGGCCACAGATCACGATCCGCCTCATCCCCTATTCCGCAGGCGCCCACAAGGGCCAGATGGGCAGCTACCTTCTGTTGAGCTTCCCGGACGCCGGCGATCCCGATGTGGTCTACTCCGACGGTCTCCTGGGCAACACTTTCGTAGAAAAGAAGCACCAAGTAGCGAGCTTTGCCAGCCTGTTCGAACAGTTGCGGTCCATCGCGCTCAACCCAGTGGACACGGAGCGATTTCTCCTCGGCATCCTGAAAGGTCCTTCTGCATGATCACGCCCCACCCCGACTACCCGCAGGCCAACTGGCGCAAGTCGAAGCATTCCGGAACGGGCGGAGACTGCGTCGAGGTTGCTGCCCTGGCGTCCACGCTCATAGCCCGAGACTCGAAGGCTCCTGCCGCGCAGGTCTTGACCTTCCCCCCTGACGTGTGGGGCACATTCACGACCCGCATCCGCACGGGCGATTGGGCACGACCTGCATAGGGGTGTCGCTCCGGACACGATGACTCGACGCGCCACTGCCCGATTGGCTCAGCAAGGCATGCCCGGCCAAACTGTCGGAGCGACTTCGCGAACCGTCCACGAAACGGTGAATCGGTCAATGCGTGCCGACCAGACTGTGCGGGACCACATGCAGCGCGAACCCAACCCGCAGCCCGCCCAAGAAGCGATCGAGTGGCGCAAGAGTTCGCACAGTGGCGGTGCCAACGACTGCGTCGAAGCGGCCATTTCGCGCGCCGGAGTCCGGCTCCACGACTCCAAACGTCCGACCGGAGTGCTTGCCCCCTTCAAGGCCGCAACAATGCGAACCTTCGTCGCGGCCATAAGCCACTCGGAGGCGAGCTCCGGGTAGCGCCACTTCGACGCACTGGCCGGCGTCCGAGGCGCCCGACCTACCCCCCGACCCTCCCCGTCACCACCCGCCCCGGCGTGATCGGCAGTGTCCGCACCCGCACCCCCGTCGCGTGGAAGACCGCGTTGGCGATTGCCGCTGCCGCGCCCACCACGCCGATCTCGCCCGCGCCCCGTGCGCCGAGGTCGCTGACATGTGGGTCGGGGACGCCGACGAAGAGCACGTCCAGGTCGCCGACGTCGGCGTTGACCGGCAGGTGGTAGCCCGCCAGATGTGGCTCGACCACGTGCCCCCGGCGTGGGTCGATCGCGGTCGCCTCCATCAGCGCCTGGGCCAGGCCGAAGGTCATCCCGCTCAGGAGTTGGCTGCGCGCGGTACGGGGGTTGATCACCCGGCCGATGTCGAACGCGCCGACCATGCGCCGGACCCGGACCGTACCGGTCAGCGCGTCCACCGCCACCTCGGCGAACTGCGCCCCGAACGAGTGCACCCGGTACGGCAATCCGGCGTCCGGGTGTGCGTGGCCGAGCGCCGACACGGACGCCTCGCCGATTCGGGCGAGTTCGGTGGTGAACGTCGCAACATCGAACTCGATCGTGCCGAGCCGCCGCCGATAGAGCACCGACTCCGGGTCGGCCACGGCGGCGGCCAGCAGGTCGTCGCGGACCGCCTCGCACGCGCGCCGGATCGCCGGGCCGACGTAGGCCACCGTCTGCGACGCGATCGAGGGCGGCGCCTCGGGCAGGTCGGTGTCGCCGAGCCGGACGAAGATCCGCTCCGGCGGCACACCGAGCACGTCGGCGGCGATCTGGCCGAACACGGTGTACGTCCCGGTACCGATGTCGTGCGACGCGACGCCGACCACCGCCGTGCCGTCCACGCGCAGTTCGGCGTAGGCCGCGGCCGGCCCCGGATCCATCTCGTGCGTCCCGGACGCCATCCCGGTCCCGATCAGCCAATCGCCGTCCCGCCGGGTGCCCGGCGTACGGTCCCCCGAATCCCAGCCGAACCGCTCGGCGCCCAGCCGGTAGCAGTCCCGCAGGTGCTTGCTCGACCACGGCCGACCCGAAGCCGGATCGTGGTCGGCGTGGTTCCGCAGCCGCAACTCGACCGGGTCCAGCCGAAGTTGGTGGGCGAGTTCGTCGAGCGCGGATTCCAGGGCGAACGAGCCCGGCGCCCGCCCGGGGGCGCGCTGGAAGGTCGGCGGCTGCATGTCCAGGCGCACGATCCGCTGCCGGATCAGGACGTTCGGGCACGCGTACAGCGTCGCGGTGATCCCGCCGGTCGACTCGACCACGTTCTCCCCGGGGGACGTCGACGTGGTGCCGTCGTGCCCGATCGCGGTCAGCCGGCCGTCCCGCCGCGCGCCGAGCACGATCCGCTGCCGGGTGCCGGGCCGGGTACCGCAGGAGGTGAACATCTGCGGCCGGGTGAGCGCGAGGCGCACCGGCCGGCCGATTCGGCGCGCCGCCGCCGCGGCGAGCAGGACGTGTGGCCATACCGTGCCCTTGCTGCCGAAGCCGCCGCCGACGAACCCGGACAACACCCGGACGTGCTCGACCGGCAGGCCGAACGCCGTGGCCAGCGCGGTACGGACGGCCCCCACCCACTGCGTCGAGTCGTAGACCGTGAGCCGATCGCCGCTCCAGCGCGCGGTGGTGACGCCCGGTTCCATCGGGTTCATGTGTTGCGGCGGCGTCTCGTAGTACGCCTCCACCGTTACCTCGGCCACCGCGAGGCCGGTGGCCAGGTCACCCCGGACCACGTCCTCGCGGCCGGGCGGGGTCTGCGGAATGGCGTCCTCGATCCGGACCAGCGGCGCCTCCTCGTGGTAGCCGACCCGGATCAGCTCGGCCCCGGCCACCGCCTCCTCGCGGGTCCGCGCCACCACCATCGCGATGTGCTGGCCATGGTGGCGGATCACCGGATCGGCCAGCGGGGTACGGCCATCGCCCATCGGCCCGTTGTCCGCCGAGTAGTAGGACGCGACTCGACCGATGCCCAGCGATCCATCGCTGGTGAAGACCGCGAGTACGCCCGGCGCGGTCTCCGCGGCGGCGATGTCCATCCCGGTGATCCGGCCCTTGGCGATGGTGCTTTGCAGGAGTACGGCGTGGGCCAGGTCGGGCAGTGCGACGTCGCCGGTGTACTCGGCGGTGCCGGTGACCTTGGCCGGGCCGTCCACGCGTGGCCTCGGCGCGCCGATCAGGCTGATCCTCGGGGTATCCGGGCTCATCCGCGGTCTCCTTCGAGGGTGGTCAGGGCGCGGGCGACGACCCGGCGGATCAGCTCGACCTTGTACACGTTGTCCCGAAGCGGCCGGGCGCCCTCGGTCGCGGCCTCGCCGGCGCGGGCGAACGCGGCGGTGCCGGGTGGCCCGCCGAGCAGCGCCGCCTCGGCCGCGTACGCCCGCCACGGCGTGGTGGCGACGCCGCCGAGCACGATCCGGGCGGCCCGTACGGTCCCTTCGTGTACGTCGAGGGCGACCGCCGCCGAGCACAACGCGAATGCGAACGACGCGCGTTCGGACACCTTGAGGTAGTGCGAATGGGCGCCGAGCGCGGTCAGCGGTACGTCGACGCCGGTGATCAACTCGCCGTGGGCGAGCGTGGTCTCCCGCTCGGGGGTGGCGCCGGGCGGGAGGTGGAACGCTTCGATCGGCTCGGTACGAGGACCCGCTGGGCCGTCGATCCGGACCACGGCATCGAGCGCGAGCAGGGCCGGCGCGAGGTCGGACGGGTGGGTGGCCAGGCAGTGTTCACTGGTGCCCAGGACCGCGTGCCGGTGGTGGTCGCCGTCCGTCGCCGCACAGCCGGTGCCCGGTCGGCGCTTGTTGCACGGCATCGCGAGGTCGCGGAAGTAGCCGCACCGGGTGCGCTGCATCAGGTTGCCGCCGAGGGTGGCCAGGTTGCGCAGTTGCGGGGAGGCGCCGGACAGGAGGGCCTCGGCGAGCACCGGGAGCCGCTCGCGCACGACCGGGTGCGCGGCGAGGTCGCTGTTGGGTACGAGGGCGCCGATCCGGAGGGTGTCCGTGCTCGGGTCGACCTCGATCCCGGTGAGCGGGAGGCGGCCGATGTCGACCACGTGGGCCGGGGTGGCCACGCCGGACTTCATCAGGTCGACGAGGTTGGTGCCGCCGGCGATGTACATCGCGTCCGGGCCGAGTTCGGCCCAGGCGGCGGCGAGTTCGGCCGGACGGGTGTAGGTGAAGGGACGCATCGGGGCCTACCGTCCGGCCGCGGCGGCGATCGCCGCGACGATGTTCGGGTAGGCGGCGCAGCGACACAGGTTGCCGCTCATCCAGCGGCGGATCTCGTCGTCGTCGCCGGCGTGGCCCTCGGCGAGGAGGGCGACCGCAGCCATGATCTGGCCGGGGGTGCAGAAGCCGCACTGGAACGCGTCGTGGTCGACGAACGCCTGCTGCATGGGGTGCAGGGCCCCTTCGGGGTTGCCGCCGAGGCCCTCGATCGTGGTCACTTCGCGGCCCTGGTGCATCACGGCGAGGGTCAGGCAGGAGGTGATTCTTCGGCCGTCGACGAGGACGGTGCAGGTGCCGCAGGCGCCGAGGTCGCAGCCCTTTTTGGTGCCGGTGAGTTCGAGCGTGTCGCGCAGGGCGTCGAGGAGGGTGGTGCGGGGTTCCAGGCGGAGCCGTCGGGGTTCGCCGTTTACGTGGAGGGCGACTTCGACTTCGGCGGTCGCGGTGGTGGCGGCGGTGGGGTCGATCGGCATGGGCCCTCCCGAGGGTTCTCGGGCGCGCTCACCCGGCCCGGGAAACTGGCTGTTACCCACGGGGTGGGTGTGGTACACGGGGCCTGTATGGCGGGTTTGGCCTCAATCGCCGGCCGGGCTATTTGGCCTCAAACGCCGGCCGGGCTGGTTTGACCCGGCCTTCGGCCGAGGTGGCCTCAAGCGCGCCCGAGCGGGCCGGTTTGACCTGGCCTCCGGCCAAGGTGGCCTCAAGCACCGGCCTGGCTACTTGGCCTCAAACGCCGGCCGGGCTGATTGTGTTCGGCCGACCTCGGGCGTTGGTCGCCCTGGGTTGGACTCAAACGCCGGCCGGGCTGAGTGAGTTTGGCCGACCTCGGATGTTGGTCGCCCTGGGTTGGACTCAAACGCCGGCCGGGCTGAATGTGTTCGGCCGACCTCGGATGTTGGTTGCGCTGGGTCCGCCTCAAACGCCGGCCGGGCTGGTTTTGTCGGGCTGCGTCGGGGCCTTGGGATTGGCACTCGTCTTGGGGGTGGTTGGCAGCCTTGGGATTGCTGCCAGTAGGGATCTTGTGTACTCGTGTTGAGGGTTGCCCAGGACTTCCGCTGTCGGGCCCGATTCGACTGCCTCGCCTGATTTGAGGACCAGGACCTGGTCGCATAGGTGTTGGACTACGCCCAGGTCGTGGGAGACCAGGATCAGGGACAGGCCCAGGTGGGTGGTCAGGTCTTGGAGTAGGGCGAGGATTTGGGCTCGGACGGAGACGTCGAGGGCGCTTACCGGCTCATCCGCCACCAGAACCTTCGGGTTGGGGGCCAGGGCTCGGGCGATGGCGATGCGTTGGCGTTGGCCGCCGGAGAATTCGTGGGGGTAGCGGGTTCGGGTTTCGGGGTCCAGGCCCACTGCGGTGAGGACCTCGTCCACCCTCGCGTCGTGGTCACCGGGTACGGCCAGGCATTCGAGGGGTTCGGCGATGATGTCGCGGACGCGGGAGCGTGGGTCGAGGGAGCTCATCGGGTCCTGGAGGACGATCTGTACCTCGCGGCGGAACCAGGTCAGCGAACGCGCGGGCCCGGGTCGGACCTCGCGGTCGCGGTAGCGGACCACTCCCCCGTCGGCGCGGTCCAGGCCGAGCAGCAGCCGGATCAGCGTGGACTTGCCCGCGCCGGATTCGCCGACCACGCCGAGTGCGCCGCCCTCGGCCAGTTCCAGGTCCACCCCGCGCAGCGCGTACCGGTGCCCGGGCGGCGTCCACAACGAGCGGCGCGGCAGGCGGTACGTCCGGGTCAGTCCCTCGGCGCGCAGCAGTACGGCGGGCGCGGTCACGGTGCGGCCTCCATGGGTGGGGTGGCGAAGGCCTCGGCGTCGAAGGCGGTGGCTCGGGCGGCGGCCAACAGGGTGCGCGTGTAGTCGACTTCGGCGTGGTGCAGGATGCGGTCCAGTGGGCCGTCCTCAAGGACCTGCCCGCCGCGCAGTACCGCGATTCGTTCGCTCACCTGGGACACCACTGCCAGGTCGTGCGTGATGAACAGCAGTGCGGTGCCCTGCTCGCGGGCCAACTCGTCGAGCAGCGCCAGGATTTCCCGCTGCACGGTGACATCGAGGGCCGTGGTCGGCTCGTCCGCGATCAGCAGCGCCGGTCGGCAGGCCAGCGCGATCGCGATGCCCACCCGTTGGCGCTGGCCGCCGGAGAGTTGATGCGGCCAGGCGCGGACCAGTTCGGCCGGGTCCGGGAGGCCCACCCGCTCGACCAGTTCGAGCGCCGCCGCGTCGGCCTGACGGCGGGTCATGCCCCGGTG
The DNA here is from genome assembly GCF_049739465.1 of Embleya sp. AB8. Classification (NCBI taxonomy): domain Bacteria; kingdom Bacillati; phylum Actinomycetota; class Actinomycetes; order Kitasatosporales; family Streptomycetaceae; genus Embleya; species Embleya sp. AB8. The sequence goes on along the minus strand of NZ_JBMHHY010000031.1, from coordinate 25,671 downwards.
CAGGCGCAGCGGTTCGGCGATCTGGCGGCCGATCCGCATGGTCGGGTCGAGCGCGGTGAGCGGTTCCTGGAACACCATCGCGACCCGGTTGCCACGTACTCGCGCGAGTTCGCGTTCGGAGCGGCCGAGCAGTTCGACGCTGTCGAGGCGAATGCTGCCGGTGACTTGCGCGCCCTCGGGCAGCAGGCCGAGTACGGCCAGTGCGGTGAGCGACTTGCCGGAACCGGATTCGCCGATCAGGCCCAGCCGTTCGCCCGGTGTCAGGGTCAGGTCGACGCCGTCCACGACCGTGCGGCCGGCGATTCGGATGGTGAGGTCGGTGAGTTGGAGCAGCGCGCCGTCGACCGGGGCGGGGTTTGGTTGGCGTGGCGTGGATACCTCACGCCCGGGTTTGGCCGGCTCCGGTGCCCGATTCCGCAGGCGCGGGTCGGTCGCGTCCCGCAGCGCGTCGCCGAGCATGTTGAAGCCGAGTACGGACAGCGCGACGGCCAGGCCCGGCCAGACCACCAGGAGCGGTCGGGCCGAGATGTACGGCTGTTGGTCGTGCAGGATCCGGCCCCAGGACACGGCGGGCGCGGGGCTGCCGTAGCCGAGGTAGGACAGCGCGGCCTCGGTGAGCGACGCCACCGCCATCACCAGCGAGAGCTGAACGAGCAACGTCGGCGCGATGTTCGGCAGGATGTGCCGGCGGATATTGCGCCAGGTGCTCGATCCGCTCGCGGTCGCGGCCAGCAGGTAGTCCGTACCGGACACCCGTTCGATCTCGGCGCGCGCGATCCGGGCCAGGTGTACGCCGAACGCGACGCCGATCGCACCGGCGGCGGTCCACACCGAGCCGCCGAACACCGCGGCCAGGATCATCGCGGTGAGCAGCGCCGGGAACGCGATGGCCACGTCGATCAGTTGCACCACACCGGCCGCGAACCGCCGGGGGCCGAGCGCCGCCGCGAGCGCCAGCGGTACGCCGAGCGCGGCGGCGATTCCGGCCGAGGCGAGCGCGATCAGCAGCGTCTCCCGGGAGCCGACCAGGATCAGGCTGAACTGGTCGCGCCCGAGCATGTCGGTGCCGAGCAGGTGGCCGTCCGTGAACGGCAGCAACCAGGGCGCGTTCGGATCGACCTTGGTGGGGTCGTAGGGGGTCCAGAGCAGCGAGAGCAGCACCGCGCCGACCAGGATCGCGACCAGGGTGCCGCCGATCAGGCCGTTGCGGTCGCGGGTCAGCGCGCGCAGGACGGTACCGCCGGGCCACGCCTTCATCCCGCTCGTTCCGTTCGTTCCGCTTGTCCGGCTCGTTCCGCTCGTTCGGCTCACCCAATTCACCCGACTTACCCGATTCACCCGGACACCTCCCGGGTGCGCGTGTCGGCCAGGCGCGGGTCGATCAATCGCTGCGCGACATCCACCAGGAACCCGACGAACAGCACGATGGCGACGAGCAACATCACCTCGCCCTGCACCTTGACCAGGTCCCGGTTGCCCACGTCGGCGACCAGCATCGAGCCGACACCGGGCAGTGTGAATACCTTCTCCACCACGATGGCGCCGACCAGGAGGGCGGCGACCTGTACGCCGAGCATGGACAACACCGGCCCGGCCGCGTTGCGCAGCCCGTGCCGAAGGAGCGCGCCGGTCCGGGTCCGGCCCGCCGCGCGCGCGGTGCGCAGGTAGTCCCGGTGCAGCACGTCCAGCGTGGCCGAGCGCACGAAGCGCAGCAGCACCGCGCCCTCGGACAGGGCCAGGGTCAGCATCGGCAGGACCAGGCTGCGGGTTGCCTCGCCGGGGTCCGCCCAGCCGTCCACCGGGAAGCCCTGTGCGGGGAGCAGCGGGGTCTGCACCGCGAACAGCAGGATCAGCAACAGGCCCACCCACAACGTGGGCAGCGCGATGCCGAGCTGACTGGCGATGCTGATCGCGGTACCGTCGCGGCGTTCGCGGCGGACCGCCGCGAGCATCCCCAGCGGCACCGCGAAGGCCAGCGCCAAGACCAGCGCGCCGAGCACCAGCGGGCCGGTGACCCGCAACTTCTCACCGAGTTCGCCGGTCACCGAGGAGCCGTTGAGCTGCGAATGGCCCAGATTGCCGGTGGGTACGTCGGTCAACCAGTTCCAGTACTGCACGAGCAGCGGCCGGTCCAGGCCCAATTCGTGGCGGATCGCCCGCAGTTGTGCGTTGTCCGCGGTGATGCCGCCGACCGAGGCGGCGGCATCACCGGGCAGCAGGCGCAGCAGGGCGAAGGTCACGATGCTCGCGCCGAGCAGGGACAGCGCGAGCAGGCCGAGTCGGCGCACCACGAACACGGTCATGCCGGGCCCCGGAACGGCGGTCGCCCAAGCGGCTTTTGACGCGGTGTCACTTGGTGATCCCGATGGTGGCGAGGTTGAGCCGGCTGCTGGTGTGGTGCTGCGGGGCGCCGCTGACGCCCTTGCGGATCACGGTCAGTGTCTGGGCCTGGAACAGCCAGTCGGCGGCGGCGTCCTCGGTCACCTGGCGGCCGATCCTGGCGAGCAGGTCGGTCCGGGTGCGCTCGTCGGGCGCGGCCACGGCCTGCGCGTACCAGTCGCGCACCTGGGCGTTGTCGTAGCCGAAGTAGTAGCCGGGGGTGGCGAAGTTGCCGATGTCGTGCGGTTCGGCGTGGTTGACCAGGCTCAGGTCGTAGTCCTTCGCCGTGTAGACCTCGCTCAGCCAGGCGGTGAACTCCTGCTGCTTGACCGTCAGTTCGATGCCCGCCTCCTTGAGGTTGGAGACCAGCACGTCGCCGATGGCGGCGGGGTAGATGTTGGGGATCTTCAGGGTGAGCTTGAGGTCGGAAACGCCCGCGTCGGCAAGTGCCTTCTTCGCCGCGGCGGCGTCGTGCGGGTCGGTCGCGCTCAGGTCCTGGAAGCCCGGGTCGGAGGTGGGGATCGGCCCGCCGAGCCGAACTCCGGCGCCGCCGAGCGTCTTGATCAGCGCGTCCTTGTCGATCGCCCGCCGGATCGCGTGCCGGACGGCCGGGTTGTTCAGCGGCGCCTTGGCGTTGTTGATCGCCAGCGTGTACTTGTCCGTGGTGGTGCCGCGCAGCACGGTGAACTTGTCGTTGCCGGTGAACGGCTGGAGCAGGGTGGCCTCGGCGGCCGTCTCGATGTCGGTCTGCCCGGTGGCCTGCGCGTTGTTCGCCGCGTTGCGGTCCGGGATGTAACTGAGCACCACCTTGGCCACCTTGGCCTTGGCGCCCTTGTAGGCGTCGTTGCGCACCAGGGTGATCGCGGAGCCGCGCTGCCAGCCGTCCAGCTTGAACGGGCCGGTGCCGTTCTCCGTGTTGTCCAGCTTGGCGAAGTCGGTGCCCTTCTTGTAGACCACGCCGACCCGCTGGGTCAGCGCCCAGGTCAGGTTGGTGTCGCGCTGCTTGAGCGTGATCACCACGGTGGCCGGGTCGGGTGCGGTGACGCCGGAAATGGTGGCCAGGGTCTTCGCGTTGGGCTGCTTGGAGCCGGGCGCGATGACCTGCTGCAGCGACCAGACCGCGTCCTCGGCGGTGACCGGCGAACCGTCGTGGAAGGTGGCGCCGGGGGCCAGGTGGAAGGTGTAGGTGAGGCCGTCGGGGGAGGTCTCGAAGCCGCTTGCCAGGGCGGGCACGATCTTGTTGTCCGCGTTGGTGTCGACGCTGAGCAGGCCCTGGTAGACGTTGTCGAGCAGGAGTTGCTCCAGGGCCACGCCGGCGGTGCTGGTGAGGTTGAGGCTGGTCGGCTCCAGGACCAGGCGGACCCGGGCGGTGGCGTTCGGGTCGAGCGCGCTGTCGGCGGGCGCCGGCGCCTGCGTGTTCGCGCCGGTGGCGCCGGGAGTCGGGGTGCTGCCGGAGCCGCACGCGGCGAGCACCGGTCCGGCCAGGGCGAGGACGGCGGCTATGCGGAGCGCGGAGCGGCGCATGGTGGATCGATCTCCTTGCGGTGACAGTGGTGGTGGCTGCGGGTGCCTCGCCCGGATGACCCTGGGCGGGCGGGAGTTCGGGGCGGCCGGCGGGTACGGGGGTGGGCGCCGGCCGCGTGCCGGGTTCAGTCGCGGGCGGCGGCCAGGACGAACTCGGCGATCTCGTCGTGTACTTGCTCGCGGTCGTTCTCGGCGAGCACGTTGTGCAGGTCGCCGGGGAAGATCCGGGCCCGGGCGGCGGGCAGGATCTCGGCGGCGGCCAGCACGGCGCTTGCGGGCGCGAGGTCGTCGGCCTCGCCGTGTACGAACAACACCGGGCGGGTGATCGCGCCGGAGGTGATCAGCTCGGCGATCCGCCGGCCGCCGGCCTCCAGTGCGTCCAGCGTCTCCGGCCGTAGGCCGCCCGCCCAGACCAGCGGGTCGTTGCGCAACCGCTCGGCGTACTCCGCGTTTCCGCACAGCTCGCCGGGGTCCTTGCGCAGCGACATCGGATCGATGCCGTTGTCCTCCAGCAGCTTGCGCAGCCCGCTCTCGCCCGGCGACAGGCCGGTCCCGGCGCCGGCCAGGACCAGGGCGCGGGCCGGCGCGGCGGCGGCGCGGGTGCCGGCCAGGAGCAGGGTGACCGCCGAGCCGAGCGAGTGGCCGGCCAGGATCAGCGGTACGCCGGGGCGGCCCTCGGCGATCCGGGCCAGGATCAGTTCGGCGTCGTCGGCGAGTGCGTCCAGGCTCTCCACCAGGACCCGGGTGCCGTCGCTGAGCCCGTGGCCGATCTGGTCCGGGGCCCACACCTCGATCCCGTCGGCGTTCAGGCGGTGTGCCAACGGCTCGTGCAGGGCCGCGTGTTCGCCCAGGCCATGGAGGAACAGCACGACCGCGACGGGTTCGCCGGCGACCGGCCAGACGCGCAGGTGGAACTCGCCTCGGGCGCCGCGGAGTCGGCTTTCGTGGACGGCCTGACGGGTCGTCATCGGGTGGCCCCCGTGGTGGTGTCGGCGGTGGTGTCGGCGGTGTCCGGAGCGGCTGCGGTATCCGCGTGTCCCGCTGCGGCGGTCAGGCCGCGGCGCAGGTCGGCGAGCAGGTCGTCGATGCCCTCCAGGCCGATGGACAACCGGACCAGGCCCGGGGTCACCCCGGCGTGCGCCTGTTGGCCCGGGTCGAGTTGGGCGTGGGTCGTGGACGCGGGGTGGATCGCCAGGCTGCGCGCGTCGCCGATGTTGGCCAGGTGGCTGAACAGCCGCAGTCCCTCGACGAATCGCCGGCCCGCGTCCAGGCCGCCGGCCAGGTCCACGGACAACACCGCGCCCGCGCCGCGCGGCAGGTAGCGCTTGGCCGCCTGATGCCACGGGCTGGTGGGCACGCTCGGGTGGTCCACCCGCAGCACCTCGGGCTGCTCGGCCAGCCACGCGGCGACCCGCTCGGCGTTGGCGGTGTGCCGCTCGATGCGCAGGGACAACGTCTCCAGGCCCTGGAGCAGCAGGAAGCTGTTCAGCGGCGACACCGCCGGGCCCAGGTCGCGCAGCAGCCGTACCCGCAGGCGCAACGCGTAGGCGAGGCCCGCGGCACCGAACCGCGCCCAGAAGGACAGCCCGTGGTAGGTGGGATCGGGCGCGACCAGGCCCGGGTAGCGGTCGGCATGCGCGCCGAAGTCGAATTTGCCGCCGTCCACCACGATCCCGCCGATCGCGGTGCCGTGGCCGCCGAGGAACTTGGTGGTGGAGTGCACCACGATGTCCGCGCCGTGCTCCAGCGGGCGCAGCAGGTAGGGCGTCGGGACGGTGTTGTCGACCACGAACGGTACGCCTGCGGTGTGCGCGATCTCGGCGACGGCGGCCAGGTCGAGCACGTTGCCGCGCGGATTGCCGACGCTCTCCCCGAACAGCGCCTTCGTCTGCGGGCGGATCGCCGCGCGCCACGCGTCGAGGTCGTCCGGGTCGGCGACGAAGGTCACCTCGATGCCGAGGTCGGCGAAGGTGTGTTCGAGCAGGGTGCGGGTGCCGCCGTAGAGCGAGGCCGCCGCGACCAGGTGGTCACCGGCTCGGGCCAGGTTGAGCAGCGCGAGGGTGGTGGCGGCCTGACCGCTGCCCACCGCCACCGCCGCGGTGCCGCCTTCGAGGGCGGCGATCCGCTCCTCGACCACCGCGGTGGTGGGGTTGGACAGGCGGGTGTAGGCGTGCGTCTCCAGATCGGTGAGCGCGAATGCGTCGGCCGCGTGCGCCGCATCCCGGAAGACGTAGCTGCTGGTGAGGTAGATCGGCACGGCCCGGGCGCCGGTGGTGGGGTCGGGCCGGGCGCCGGCGTGTACCTGGAGTGTCTCGAAGGCCGGTGTGACGGGGGGCACTTCGTCGGTCTGCTCGGTCTGCTCGGTGCGCTCCGTCTGCTCGGCCGGCTCGGTGCTCTCGGCCGGTTCGGTGCTCTCGGCCGACTCGGTGCGCTCGGCGACCTCGGCCGAAACGGTGCGCTCGGCGGACTCGGTGCCCTCGGCCGACTCCTTCGGTATCAGGTCCGACCACCACCGCTCGACCACGCGCGGGTGCGAACGCAGCCAGCCGATCAGCGCGTTCTCCCCGTAGGCGGGCTTGAGCGGATTGCTCGGGTCCTCGGTGACGCCGTCGGCGACCTCGGCCAACTCGGCGGGCAGGGTGAGGGGTTCGACCACGGCGTCCAGGCGCGGGCCGAGGAAGAACGGCAGCGAGTAGCGGTCCACGCCGGGTTGCGGGGCGATCACCCGATGCTGGGTGGCGCGCAGGTAGCCGTGCGTGGCGATCTCCAGCATTTCGCCGATGTTGAACACGAACGCGTCGGGCAGCGGCGTCGCGTCGATCCACGAGCCGTCCCGGGCCTGCACCTGGAGGCCGCCGATGTCGTCCTGCTGGAGCAGCGCGAGGTAGCCGTAATCCTTGTGCGCGCCCACCCCCTGGTCCACGTCGGCGCTCGGCCGGCCCGGGTAGTGCACGACCTTGACGTGTACCGCGGCCTCCTCGTCGAACCACTCGTCGAAGTAGCCGGTGTCCTGGCCGAGCGCGGCGGCCAGGGCGCGCAGTACCTCGCGGCTGACCCGCAACGCCTCGTCCTGCCAGGCCAGTACGGTCTCGCGCAGCTCGGGCAGCGCGGCCGGCCACTGGTTGGGGCCGATCAGGCGCAGGTAGGCCGGGTCGTCCGGGCCCAGCGTCAGCGCCGCACGTTCGGGGCCGATGTCGAGTTGTTCACGCCAGTCGGGGCCGCCCCGGGTGTACTCGGTGCCGGTCCGGGTGTAGCCCCGGAACTGCGGCGAGTTGACGTTCTCGACCGCGAGCCGGTCCGCCTCGGGCAGCGCGAAGAAGCGCTTGGAGACCTCCAGCGTACGGGCCCGCAGCTCCGGGTCGACGCCGTGGCCGACCACGTAGAAGAAGCCGATCTCGCGGGCGGCGTAGCGGAGTTCGGCCAGGAAGCCGGCCCGGTCCGCGGCGGGATCGCGGAATCGGGAGATGTCGATCACGGGGAGGGTGGTGGGCGGTGCGGTGATGGCCATGACTGGGTCCTCGGTACAGCCTCGGCCGCGCCGCGCCGGGTGAGCGGGCGGAGCGGTCCTACGGCGGGTGGGGCGAGATCGCATACGGGAGACGCGGGGGATCGAGCGGGCGCGCGGCGGACCTTCGGAGGTCACGCGGGGCGGGGACACACTCGACTCGTCGGCCGAACGGGCGGCCGGACGAGGGCAGGGTTCAGCGACAGATCTGGTCGAAGTGGTCGGCTCGTCGACCCACCCAGAAGGGGTCGAGCAGCACAGAAGCGACCTGACGCGAAGTCATGGCGGTGATGAAAGCACGAGGAAGCCGTATCGGTCCAGCGGACTTTGGGTGACATCCGGCGAACGGTGCGTGCCGGGTCGGTTCGGGTGGTTCACACCGGAAGCGGTCGCCCGCCGGCTCCGCCGCCGCCCACCGGTGCCCGGCGCGGCACCAGCCCCTGGCCCTGGCCCCTACCCCGTGGCGCGAACTCGGACGAGGCGCCTAGACTCCCTCGCATGCCCTGCCCCATGCTCGTCAGTCGTCGCCACGTGGATCTCGTGCGCGTGACCAGCATGGCGTGTCGAATGACCTACTGAACCGCCGCGACCGGTCCGCCGGTCCCCTCGGTTCTCGCGGAGTGTGAGTCCGGGCCTCGGCCCGCCGACTCCCCGCGACCTGCTTCCGCTTCCCCCGCCTGCCCGGCATCGGTTCGTGCCGTCCCGGACCGGTTCGGGTCGTCCGTCGGTTGATCCCGCGCGGTCGGTTCGGCGTGCCTTCCCACACCGGCCCCGCCCAGCCGGCCGACCCGCCCGCTCCTCCCCTGCTTCCTCGACTCCCTTACCCCGCAAGGAGTTTCCCGATGACGCTCGACGCAATCGACGCGACCGACGCAATCGACGCACCGTCCACGATCGACGCCGGGCCGGCCGACGACCCGGCCGCGTGGTCGTTCGAGACCCGGCAGATCCACGCCGGCGCCGCGCCCGACCCGACCACCGGGGCCCGGGCGGTGCCGATCTACCAGACCACGTCGTTCGTCTTCCGGGACACCGACCACGCCGCCGGGCTGTTCGACCTGTCCGAGGAAGGCCACATCTACACCCGGATCCACAACCCCACCACGGACGCCCTGGAGCAGCGCGTGGCCGCGCTCGAAGGCGGCGTGGCGGCGGTGGCGACCGCGTCCGGGCAGGCCGCGACCACCCTGGCGGTGCTCAATCTCGCGGGGGCCGGCGACCACATCGTGTCGAGTTCGTCGCTCTACGGCGGCACCTACAACCTGTTCCACTGGACGCTGCCCAAGCTCGGCATCGAGGTCACCTTCGTGGACGACCCGGACGACCCGGACGCGTGGCGCGCGGCGATCCGCCCGCAGACGAAGCTGCTGTTCGCCGAGACCCTGGGCAACCCGCGCGGCAATGTGCTGGACGTGGCGGCGGTGGCCGACCTCGCGCACGGCGCGGGTGTGCCGCTGGTCGTGGACAACACCGTGCCGACGCCCTATCTGCTGCGCCCGTTGGAGCACGGCGCGGATGTCGTGGTGCACTCGGCGACCAAGTTCCTCGGCGGCCACGGCACCGCGATCGGCGGGATCGTGGTGGACGGCGGCACCTTCGACTTCGGCGCGCACGCCGAGCGGTTCCCCGGCTTCAGCGAGCCGGACGCGAGCTACCACGGCCTGCGCTACTGGCCGGATCTGGGCCCGGGCGCGTACGCCGCGAAGCTGCGCGTACAACTCCTGCGCGACGTGGGCGCCTCGATCGCGCCGCTGACCAGTTTCCTGATCCTCCAGGGCCTGGAGACGTTGTCCCTGCGCGTCGAGCGGCACGTGGCCAACGCGAGCGCCCTGGCCACGTGGTTGCAGGGCCGGGACGAGGTGGAGACCGTGCACTACGCGGGTCTCCCGGACAGTCGCTGGTACGACACGGCCAAGCACTACCTGCCGCGTGGCGCCGGGGCGATCGTGGCCTTCGAGCTGAAGGGCGGGATCGAGGCGGGTCGGCGCTTCGTCGACGGGCTGACCCTGTTCAGCCACCTGGCCAACATCGGCGACGTGCGCAGCCTGGTGATCCACCCGGCCAGTACCACGCATGCCCAGCTCTCCGACGCGGAGCGGCTGGCCACCGGGGTCACCCCGGGCCTGGTCCGGCTCTCCGTCGGCATCGAGGGCCTGGCCGACCTGCGGGCCGACCTGACGGCCGGCTTCCGCGCCGCCCGCGCCGGCTAGCGCCGCGCCCGGCACAACGGACAACCGCAACTTCGGACGGAACGCTCGCCATGTCGCACGACACGTATCTCACTCCCGCCACCTCCACCCCAGCCGACTCCCCACCCGGCTCCCCATCCGACTCCCCCGCCCCGGCGGGACCCCGCTCGTTGACCCTGCCCGAACCGCTGTGGACCGAGTCCGGGGAGTTGCTGCCCGAGGTCCGGGTCGGCTACGAGACGTGGGGTCGGCTCGCGCCGGACCGCTCCAACGCGGTCCTGGTCCTGCACGCGCTGACCGGGGACAGCCACGTCGCCGGTCCGGCCGGTCCCGGGTTTCCCACCGCGGGCTGGTGGGACGGCCTGATCGGGCCGGGTCGCACGCTGGACACCGACCGCTGGTTCGTGGTCGCCCCGAACGCGCTCGGCGGTTGCCGGGGCACCACCGGTCCCGGCTCGCCCGGGCCCGGCGGTCGGGCGTGGGGAAGTCGCTTTCCCCGGTTGACGATTCGCGATCAGGTGGCCGCCGAGGTGGCCGCCGCGGACGCGCTCGGGATCGGGCGCTGGGCGGCGGTGGTGGGCGGGTCGATGGGCGGGATGCGGGCCGTGGAGTGGGCGGTGGCGCATCCCGACCGGGTCGGCGCGTTGTTCCTGATCGCCACCACGGCGGCGGCGAGTGCCGAGCAGATCGCGTGGTGCTCGGCCCAGTTGCACGCGATCCGGGTCGATCCGGGCTGGGCCGGCGGCGACTACCACGAGCGACCGGCCGAGGCCGGGCCCTGGCGCGGGCTCGGCCTGGCCCGGCGGATCGCGCACGTGACGTACCGCAGCGAGAACGAACTGGCCACCCGCTTCGGCCGGGACCGGCAGCCGGGCGAGGGCCCGGACGGGCGGTTCGCGGTCGAGTCCTACCTGGACCACCACGCCGCCAAACTGGCCGCGCGCTTCGACGCGGGCAGCTACGTGGCCCTGACCGAGGCGATGAACACGCACGACGTGGGCCGCGGCCGAGGCGGGGTGGCCGCCGCGCTGGCCCGGATCACCGCGCCGACCGTGGTCGCGGCCGTGGACAGCGACCGGCTCTACCCGCCGAGCCAGCAGCAGACCCTGGCCGACGGGATACCGGGGGCGGGTCCGCTGCGTGTGGTGGAATCGCCGTACGGGCACGACGGGTTCCTGATCGAACTGGATCAGGTGGCCCCATTGCTCGCCGAACTGCTCGATCGCACCCGGAACACGGTGCCCGATCCCACCGTTACCGGTAGGTAGTCCTCCTCATCGCCCCGCCCGGCGCCGTGACCGGGGAGCATCGCCGCGAACCGGCACCGCTCCCCGAGCTCGACACCGGGCCCGCCGAAAGGCCTCACCACCATGACCGCCCTGGCTCCCGCGCAGGTCCGCGCCCGGCTGACCGACTTCCTGGTGCTCGACGTGCGTACGCCCGCCGAGTACGCGACCGGCCACATCCCCGGCGCGTACAACGTCCCGCTGGACCGGCTGCACGAGGCGGTGCCCACGCTCAAGCGGGAGAGTCGTCCCGAGCTGCTGATCGTCTGCGCGTCCGGCGCCCGCTCCGAGCGGGCCCGGGCCGAGCTGACCGCGGCCGGCATCGAGGCCGCGCACCTGAGCGGCGGGACCTCCGCGTGGGTCGCCGAGGGCCACGAGCTCGACGGCCCGGCCGGCGCCCGCAACGTGTGGCCGATGGAACGTCAGGTCCGGCTCGCCGCCGGGTCGCTGGTGGTGCTCGGCCTGGCCCTCGGCCGCCGCGCGCCCAAGGCCCGGCTGCTCTCCGTGGCGATCGGCTCAGGGCTGATCTACTCCGCGGTCAGCAACACGTGCGGGATGGCCGCCGTCCTGGCCAAGCTCCCGTACAACCGCCCGGCCGGCGGCACGCCGGACCTGGCCGACACGCTCAGCGCGCTCGACCGGGCCTGACCCGCCGATCGGGCCCGCCGGCGCCCGCTCAAGACCCAGTGCCGCGCACTGGCGAGCACCGCACGCACACCGTCACCCCGGTCGGTGTGCGCGCGGCCCGCACTACCCGGCGGCGGAAGATTGCGTGTCTACGGCGGGTCCGCAACGCACAAAGACGGCGCAAAGTGGGCCGGTGGCGGGAACCCCTCGGTCGCTCTGCGACGTGTTCGGGAGTGTGTCTTCGCTCTCGAACAGTGCTTGGAGTCCATCGGTGACGAGCCCCGCAACCCGCCGCAACCTGCGTAGCCTGACCGTTCTCGCCGTGGCCGGCGTACTTGCCCTGGGCAGCGCCGCGTGCTCGTCGGACTCGGGAGACCAGGCGAAACCGGGTGGCCGCGAGGGCAGCGCGGAGGTCGGCCCGACACCCTCCGACGTGCCGACGGCGGCCGATCCGAAGGCTTCCGTGCCGCCGGCGCAGGTCCCGGACGCACTCGTGCGCAGGACCGCCACCGGTGGTCGTACGGTCGCGCTGACCTTCGACGACGGACCGAGTGCGCAGTGGACGCCGCAGGTGCTCGCGCTGCTGAAGCAGTATCACGCGAAGGCCACATTCTGCATGATCGGCCCGAACGCGAAGGCCAATCCGAAGCTGGTCAAGGAAGTGGTCGCGGACGGCCACCGGCTGTGCGACCACACGGTCACCCACGACGAGGGCATCGCCAAGCGCCCGCTGTCCCGGATCAAGTACGAGATCACCACCGCCCATGAGCAGATCGTCGCGGCGGCCGGCCCCGGCACCAAAGTCGAGTGGTTCCGCGCGCCCGGCGGCGACTGGTCCCCGCAGGTGCGCGCGATGGCGGCCGGCTACGGGATGAAGTCGCTCGACTGGTCCGACGACACCCGCGACTGGCAGCGGCCCGGCGCGGACAAGATCCTGGCCACCGCCGAGAAGGAGCTCAAGCCCGGCGGGGTGATCCTGATGCACGACGCCGGCGGCGACCGCGCGCAAACCCTGGCCGCGCTCAAGCAGTTGTTGCCGTGGCTGGTGCAGCAGGGCTACACGTTCGACTTCCCCGCCTGATCGACCCGACCGGCCTGATCGACCCGACCGGCCTGATCGACCCGTGCGCCGACACCCGGCGACCGGGCGGATCCGGCGCACGGCGGTCGACGGCCGCCCCTGGCCGCCACCCGCGCGGCGCCACGCGACCGAGCGCACCGCGCACGTAGGCACCCGGCCGAAAAAAGACCCGAACCGCAGGCAACTTCCACCGTGAATCCTGCTGTCTGTGTGTTCGGAGGTGCCGAAGTGAAACCCGAAGAGGTCGCTGATTTCCGGACGTTCGTCGAGTCCCGATGGTCGGGACTGGTCCGAACCGCCTATTTGCTGACCGGTGATCACGGCATCGCGGAGGACGTCGCGCAGAGCACGTTGACCAAGGCGTACGTGAATTGGCGGCGCGTACAACGCGCCGACAACCCGGACGCCTACGTGCGCCGCGTGTTGGTGAACACCAACACCGAACGCTTTCGCAAACGCCGAGTGGCCGAGCATCTGGTCGCCGAACAACTGGGCGCCGAGCCACCGCAGCACCCGGACCTGGATCCCTATCTCCGGGTCGACGAGCGGCAGATGTTGCGGACCGCCCTCGCCGACCTGCCCGCCCGGCAGCGCGCGGTCGTCGTGCTGCGCTATTGGGACGATCTGTCCGAACTCGAGGTGGCCCGGACACTCGGCTGCTCGCTCGGCACCGTCAAGAGCCAGGCCGCCAAGGGCCTGAAGAGACTACGAGCGCATCCGGGACTGGCCGGGATCCACCTTCGCGACGAGGAGTACGCAGATGACCGGGCCTGACCAGGTGGCCGGCCTGAAAGCCGAACTGGCCGCCATGGTCGAGGAGTTGCCCTCGACCATCGCCCCCATCGAACGAATCGAGGAGCACGGGCGGCGGGCCCGCCGCCGGCGCACGGCCCTGATCGGCGCATCGGTGGCCGCCGTGATCGTGGTGTCGGCACTGACCGCAACGTCCCTGTCCGGATCGAGCAACCGGGCGAGCGGGCCGGCGAACCGAACGCCGGTGTTGCCGTCGACCACGTCCACAACTCCCATCTCCACCCCGTCCTCCCCTCCCACTTCCCCGCCCACCCCAGCCAAGTCGGCCAAGTCGGGTCAGATCGTCTCGGGGGAGCTCAGCGGGCATCGCTGGGAATTGGTGCACGTGCCGGAGCGCATCCCGGCCTCCGTGGCGGCGACCATGCGGCCCTCGGGATGCGAGGCAATCGAGGTGCTGCTCGATGGGCACCTCGACAACCGGGCCGGCCAGTGGTGTGATCCGCCGCGTGAGCAGGGTCCCCGATTCAGCTCGGCCGCCGTCGGCGACACTGCGCTGTATCAGCCCGACGTCGGGCACTTGGGCACGCTCAGCTTCGGGGAGGTGCCCCCCGAGATCAAGAAGGTGGTCGCGCAGTTCGACACCGACAAGCCGGATATCTCGGTGACACCCGTCGAGAACGCCGGCCCGAACGGCAGGTCGTTCTACGTCGTCCCGGTCCCGAGCGGCGCCGGTTACGGCGGCGGCGGCACCCTGAGCTTCTACGACGCGCAGGGCCGGGAAACCGATGTCCTCCACAACGTCGGAATCGGCGGCGGCAGCAAGTAGCCCGCCGCGCCCGGCGGCAGCCGTCCGGGATCCCCCGCTTCACCTCACTCCACCATCGGTCCGCCGGCGGGCGATTCGCCTTGCCCGCCGGCGGCCGGGAAGGACACCATGTCCCAGTACAGCCGACCTCGACGACGAGGGTCGGGGGCTCGATTCGGGTCCCTCACCCTCGCCCTCGGACTCGCCTTGGCCATGACCGGCAGCACCGCCGCGGCAGCCGGCCAACCCCCGAACCAACCCCCCACCGAGCCACCCACCTGCGCCGCCGCTCCCGCCGGTACCGCGGGGGAATCGGCGGACACCGTCACCCTGCTGACCGGCGATCAGGTCCGAGTGGACCGCCTCCCCGGCGGCGGCGAGGCGGTCTCCGTCAAGCCCGGCCCGGGCCGCGAACGTATGTCCTTCGCCCGCTCGCGGCCGAACGGCACCATCACCGTGGTCCCCGCCGACGCCCTCGCGTTACTCGACCAAGGGCTCCTGGATCGCCGCCTGTTCGACGTCACCGGCCTGATCGCGGCGCACTACGACGACCGTTCCCGCCCGACCCTGCCGCTGATCGTCCAGTCCTCGGGCGGGCCGGCAACCCTGGCCGCATCGCCCGGAGTTGCCCTGTCCAGCATCGGGGCCCGGGCGGTCGGCGCGCCCAAGGCCGGCGCCGGGGAGTTCTGGCAGACCGTCACCTCCGGCGCCCGGCAGTCCCGTTCGCTCGCGCCCGGGGTCACCCGGATCTGGCTGGACGGGCAGGTCGAGGCAACCCTTGACCGGAGCGTCCCGCAGATCGGTGCGCCCGCCGCGTGGCAGGCGGGCTACACCGGCCAGGGCGTGCGAACCGCCGTCCTGGACACGGGCATCGACGCGACCCACCCGGACCTGACCGTCGCCGTCGAGTTGGCCGCCGACTTCACCGGCAACCCCGCCGGGGCCACGGACGGCAGCGGCCACGGCACACACGTCGCCTCGATCGTCACCGGCAACGGCAGCGCGTCCGGGGGCCGCTTCAAGGGCGTCGCCCCCGATACCCGGCTCCTGGTCGGCAAGGTGCTCGACGACACCGGCCACGGCAGTGAGTCGACCGTCATCGCCGGCATGCAATGGGCGACCGAACACGGCGCCCGGGTGGTCGGCATGAGCCTGAGCAGCGGCCCCGGCGACGGCCTCGACCCGACCTCACTCGCGCTGAACAACCTCACCGCCTCCACCGGCGCGCTGTTCGTGGTCGCCGCGGGCAACGACGGCCGGCGGGGCGCAAAGGTGAGCAACCCGGGAGCCGCCGACGCCGCGCTCACGGTCGGCGCGGTGGACCACGACGACAAGCTCGCCGACTTCTCCAGCCAGGGCCCGCGCCTCGGAGACAACGCGGTCAAGCCGGAACTGACCGCCCCGGGCGTGGCGATCACCGCCGCCCGCGCCGCCGGCACCGCGCCCGAACTGCCCGCCGACCAGCGGTACCTGGCCAAGAGCGGCACCTCGATGGCCACCCCGCATGTCGCCGGCGCCGCCGCGCTGCTCGCCCAGCAACACCCGGACTGGCGCGCGGACCGACTCCGGGCCGCACTGGTGCAATCGGCCGCGCCGACCGCCGACCCGAACGTCTTCGCCCAGGGCGCCGGCCGGGTGGACGTGGCCCGGGCGATCACCCGCACGGTGTTCGCGTCCGAGGCCACGGTCAACCTGTACGCACGCTGGGGACACACCCAACCGGTGACCAAGGCCGTGACCTACCGCAACGACGGCGCCGACCCGATCACCCTCGACCTGCGCCTGACCGGCGATGTGGCCGGCGTGGCCGCCCTCGACACCGATCGGCTCACCATCCCGGCGCACGGCAGCGCAACCACCACGCTGTCCTTCCCGGCCCCGGCCGGCACCACGGGCATCCGGGGCGGCGTCCTGGTCGCGACCGGCTCCACCGATCCGACCGCCTCCCCGATCCGCGTCCCGGTCGGCACCTACGCCGAACCCGAGATGTACGACCTGACCCTGAACCTCCGCGACCGCAACGGCGATCCACTCGCCGGCGGCGGAGTCGCGCTCATCGACCCGGCCACCGGCAAGTCGTACCAGCCCACCCGACACGGCGACGTCCGGACGATCCGCCTGCCCAGGGGCCACTACTCGCTGACCGCGATGATCTACACCCCGACCGGTTCGCGGACGGGGAACTGGACAGTCGCCGGCCGCCCCGAACTGGACGTGACCGCCGACACCGCGCTGACCCTGGACGCCCGCGAGGCCAAGCCCGTGACGGTCGCCGTGGACGACCCCACCGCCCGGGTCGAGATGCGTAACCTCGCCGTGCACCAGACGATCCTGGGGCAGCCGGTCGACTCCGACGTCACGGTCTACGATCCCGACGCGCCGCTGTTCGCACTGCCGACGGCGCCGACGAAGCAGCCCTACGGGCTGGTGCTGCGCGCGTTCCTGGGCGCCGATCAGGCCTACTACAACCTGACGCTGCCCACCGAGGGGGGCATCCCGCAGGAGCCGTCGTACCGGGTCCGCGCCGGCGACCTGGCCGCCGTACGGGTGGACATCCACCACCAGGGCCGCACCGGGACCGGCGCCCTGTCGCGACTCTCGGCCCTGGACGGAAGCAGGCACTTCTCCGGCTGGTTCCACGCGGTGCGGTTCCCGCAGACCGGCACCGAATACTTCTCCGCCGACCCGGGAATCGCCTGGGACGGCCTGCTCCAGTCCGACGACGGCACCGCGCTGGAAACCCAACCCACCACCGCGTACACCCCCGGCCGCAACGCCCCCGAGAGCTGGAACGGCGCGGTACTCGCCCCGTTCGCCGAGATGGCCCGCTGCGCGGACACCCTCGGGGGCGAGTTCCGCCCGTTCTCGGCGTCCGGCTTCGGGCACCGGGGGTCCGCCCGCGAGGGTGACTGGACCGGCCGGCTGGCCCTGTTCAACGGTGATCGGCAGTTGTCCGAGACGACCGAGCTCACCTACCCGCAACTACCCGGGATGTCCGCCGACCCGGCGCAGTACGCGGTACGCCTGACCGCGTCCCGCCCGGCCGGCGAAGTCTCGACCGAGGTACGTGCCGAGTGGACGTTCACGTCGAGTCGGCCGACCGCCGCGCCCGGCTGCGCGCGATCGGCCGACGGGCTGCTCGCGACGCGGATCACCGGCGACTTCGACCAGGACGGACACGCGTCGGCGGGACGGCCGTTCGTACTGCGGATCAACGTCGAGGGCACCGGGTCGGCGGCGGTCGACGTGCGTACGTTCGGGGCCGAGGCGTCCTTCGACGGCGGTACGACCTGGCACATCGTGCCTGCTCTGCCCGTCGGCAAGGGCCGCTACGTCGCACTGGTCCCGCCGAACGTCCCCGGCACCGGCGACGGCGCGGTGGCACTTCGTACGGTGGTCCGGGACGCGGCAGGCAACGGGCTGACCCAGACGATCACCCGCGCGTACACATTCGCCCGGCCGTAGCCGGCCATGGTCGCAGCGCAGCGCAGCGCGGCCGGCGAAGGCGGGGTGCCCGGGCCCGGGCGCCCCGCCGCACGGCCGACACGCCAGGAACACCGTCATCCTCGGCAAGAACACCGAAATGACCAAACCTGGATGAATGAACCAAACGAACACGCTTCACAAAAAATGGCACCTGCATACCACCGCCGCCATCACCATCACCATCACCTTCGCCTTCGCCTTCCTCTCCCTCGCCGCCCCAGCCGCCGAGGCCGCCTCCGGTCAGGGTGGCGACATCACCCGCACGGAGGTACTGGCCCGGGCCCAGAACTGGTACGACCGCGGCGTGCAATACGACCAACAGGCCGAGGCGTCCGACGTCGATGGCGCGCACGACTACCGCACCGACTGCTCCGGACTGGTCGCGATGGCCTGGCATCTCCCGAGCACCGACTACAACACCGGTTCGCTGGACCAGCGTTCGGTCACCAGCCAAATCGACCGCGACGACCTGCTCCCCGGCGATGCCCTGGACAACACCGACGACGGCCACGTGGTGATCTTCACCGGCTGGGTGGTCAAGGGCGCGGGCACCTTCACGTACATCCAACTGGCCAACCCACGTGCCGACATGGCCAAGGGCACCGCCAGCTTCGACAGCCCCCTGCTCGCCGGCCTCCCGACCGCGAACTACGTCGCACTGCGCTACAACCACATCGTCGACGACTCGGCGTCGACCCGGACGCCGGTCGGCTATCCGTGGCGTGCGCCGATGTCGTGGTAGCGGAGGGCGTCACGGCCGCACGGTCGGGATCGGTACGGTCGGGATCGGTACGACGGGCGCCGCCGCATCCAGGAAGCGCAGCACCTCCGCGACCACGGCGGCGTCACCGAGTACCCGGTGGTGCCCGAGCCCCCGGGTGGCGAACAGCTCGGCCCGGCCCGGATGGGCCGCCGCGAGCCGACGCCCCTGCTCGATCGCCACCGTGTCGTCGTCCTCGTCGTGCACGACCAGGATCGGCACCCGCAGCCGCTCGGCGTCGTACGACGCCGAGAACCGCCGCCAGATGTCCGTCTCCGGTG
This sequence comes from Embleya sp. AB8, assembly GCF_049739465.1. Classification (NCBI taxonomy): domain Bacteria; kingdom Bacillati; phylum Actinomycetota; class Actinomycetes; order Kitasatosporales; family Streptomycetaceae; genus Embleya; species Embleya sp. AB8. Next base: position 6,995 of record NZ_JBMHHY010000031.1, on the reverse strand, counting down.
CCAACAACCGCGCGTCCGCCCGTGCCCGGAGCAGCGCCTTGACCCGGTCGTCGAGACCGAGTACGGCACTGAACCGGTCCAGCAGATACTCGACGTCGCACACCCCGCCGACCGCCACGACCCGGTCCGCCCGTACCCCCGACCGCAGCGCCTGGAACGCGCCGAGGACACCGAAGGAATGGGCCAGCACCGCCCGGAAGTCCCCATGCCTGTCCTGGAGTTGCCGGGCGATCTCGGCATACTCCAACACCGTCGTACCGGTCCCGCCCGAATCCCCGTGCCCCGGCGCGTCGAACCCGATCGGCGTCATGCCGCGAGCCCGCAACCCCGCCACGAACGGCGCGAATCGCGACGCCCGAGACTGCCAGCCATGCGCCAACAACACCGGTTCGGCACCATCACCCCACCGATAGACGACCACCCGCTTGCCGGCCACCTCCAACGTGTCCGTACTCGCGGCCAGATGTGCCGAACGTTCCCCACTCCGCACCCGACCACGCCCGAACGGACGCCGAAACAGCCGATAGGCGAGCGCCCCCGCGACCCGCGGCGACACCGCCGCGGTCGCCCGCAACACCACCCGCGCGGATGCCTCCCCGGCCGCCCCGGCCGCCCCGGCCCTCATGCCGCCCGTCCCATCCCACACGTCATCTGCCGGCACTCCTCGTCGAAGTCTGGATAAACTGCACGACCGGTCGTACTATTTATCCGGCACGAAGGGGCTGTCAAGGCCGGGAGATAATCGACCACCATCGGCCGACCGGCCGATGCACCGAGTCGGCGGAGGTAGCAATGGCCGTGAGCGCGTCCCCGACGGACGGCCGGGTCCGCAAGGGCGATCGAACCCGGCAGGCGATCGTCCGCCGAGCCGCCGACATCGCCTCGGTGGAGGGCCTCGAAGGACTGTCCATCGGCCGCCTGGCCGGCGACCTGGAGATCAGCAAGAGCGGGGTGTTCGCCCACTTCGGCTCGAAGGAGGAACTCCAACTCGCCGCGGTCGGCGCGGCGATCGACATCTACGTCGAGCGCGTGGTGACACCCGCGCGGACCGCGCCGACGGGACTGGTCCGGCTGTGGCGGCTGACCGAGGGCTGGCTCGAGTACTCCCGCGACCGGGTCTTCCCCGGCGGCTGCTTCTTCTTCAACGCCGCCGCCGAATTCGACGCCCGCCCGGGCCGCATCCGCGACGCCTTGGCCCGCGCGTGGCAGGACTGGCGCGCACTCCTGGTCACCGAAGCCGAAGCCGCGAAGGCCGCCGGCGAGGCGATCGAGGACTTGGACGCGGCCCAACTGGTCTTCGAACTGATCGCGTTCCTGGAAACCGCCAACGGCATCAGCATGCTGCACGACGACCAAAGCGCCTACACCCGCGCCACCACCGCAATCCGAACCCGCCTACTGGCCGCGGCCACAAACCCGAAGTCCCTCGACGCCGAACTCTCGTTCTAGCGTCCCCCGGTCTCGTCTCGGAGCACTGCTCTCGTCTCGGAGTCCCGCTCTCGTCTCGGAGTCCCGCTCTCCTCCCGGAGTCCCGCTCTCGTCCCGAAGTCCCGCTCTCCTCCCGAAGTCCCGCTCTCCTCCCGAAGTCCCGCTCTCCTCCCGAAGTCCCGCTCTCGCCTCGGAGCACTGCTCTCGCCCCGGAGTCCCGCTCCCCTCCCAGAGCGCTGCTCTCGCCTGAGAGCCCTGCTCCCGTTCTAGAGTCGGTGCATGGCAACCACAGACGAGGGGACGACGGTCCGGGTCGACAGCTGGATCTGGTCCGTACGGCTGACCAAGACCCGCTCGCTGGCCGCCGCAGCATGCAAGGCCGGACACGTGCGGGTGAACGGGGACAAGGTCAAACCGGCCCAGTCGATCAAGGTCGGCGACGAGGTACGGCTGCGCCAGGACGGCCACGAGCGGATCGTCGTGGTCAAACGGATCGTCCGCAAACGAGTCGGCCCACCGGTCGCCGCCGAATGCCTGATCGACAACAGCCCCCCGCCGCCCCCGCGCGAGGAGGTCGTGGTGGTCGCCCGACGCGACCGCGGCACGGGCCGCCCGACCAAGCGCGACCGGCGCGTACTGGAGCAGTTCCGCGAACGCTGACCCCGCCCCGAGGGTGGGCCCGCTTCCCGCAGGCCCACCCACCCCTCCCCACCGGGTCGAATCTCCGTCGGATCGAATCTCCGTCGGGTCAAACCTCCGTCGGCGCCGGCTCCGGCTCCCGCGCGGCCACCGCACGCGGCAACGTCTCGCCCCGGAAGAAGCTCGGCCGCGCGACCCGATACCCGAGCATCAACACCGCACCGGCCAACAACGCGCCGATCCCGGTCAGGAACACCCCACCCAGCTCCCAATGCGGCGGGAACGGCACGGTCCAGTAGGTGCTCCCGTAGTCCTTGGCGGCATAGACCTTGCACGCCTCGAAGAAGAAGTACGTCAGCAACACCCCACCCAGGCCCGGCATGATGCCCTTGGTGATCAGGTCACGCCGACTACGCGTCAGCACCCGCCGGTAGTACCAGACACAGGCGAACCCGGTGATGCCGTAATAGAACGCGATGGCCAAGCCGATCGAGCCGATCGAGTCGCTCAACACGTTCTTGCTGACCCGGGTGATCACCACGTAGAACACCACCGACGCGATGCCCATCCCGACCGTGGCCCAGGTCGGCACCAGGTTGCGGCTGTGTACGCGGGCGAACTTCTCCGGGATGGCCCGGTGCGCGGCCATCGACAGCGCGGTACGCGCGGTCGGCAGGATCGTCGTCTGCGTGGACGCGGCCGAGGAGGTGAGCACCATGAACACCAGCAACTTGGCCATGAACCAACCGAATCCGGCGGTACCGAAGACGGTGTCGCCGAGCCCGGACAGCACATCCCCGGAGTGGTCCGAATTGGCCAGCCCACCACCCGTGTCCCCGGCCCCGGCGAAGGACAACGCCGAGGTGCCGATCAATACGTAGATCACCAACAACAACACGGTGGAAATCACCGCGGCCCGCCCGGGGGTGTGTTCCGCGTCCGCCGTCTCCTCGTTGATCGCGACCGCCGTATCCCACCCCCAGTAGATGAACACCGCGGCCAGGACGCCCTTGGTCAGCGCGTCGACCGAGCCGATCTCGAACGGGTTGAACCACGACCAGGCGACATGTGCCGAGCCGTCCGGGGCACTGCCGAGGTAGACCTTCCACAGCGCGGTCAGGCCGAGCGCGACCAGGACCACGACCTCGATGGTGAGCAGTACCTTCTGCAGGTTGGCGGACAGTTCGATGCCGACGTAGCAGATCCAGGTCATCAGGACGATCCACACGACACCGGCGAACGTGGTCCAGAACGTGTCCTCGGCCAGGCCGTACGCGCCGATCAACTGGAAGCCGTACTGGCCGGCGATCTGCGCGAGGTTGGCCATCACGATGACGTCCGCCACGATGATCGCCCAGCCGCCCATCCAGCCGGTCATCGGGCCGAACGTCCGTGTGCCCCACGTGAACGTGGTGCCGCAGTCCGGGTTGTCCTCGTTGAGTTCCTTGTAGCCGTACGCGATCAGGAACATCGGGATGAAGGCCAGGACCATCACGATCGGCGATTGCAGGCCGACGCCCGCCACGATGATCCCGAGCGTGGCGGCAAGGCTGTACGCGGGTGCGGTGGAGGCGAGGCCGATCACGACGCTGGAGGCCAGCCCGAGCGCGCCGGTCTTGAGGCCCTTCTCGCCGGCTGCGCGACGCAGCGGCGGTTCGGGCGAGGCGGGTCTTGCGGGGTCGATCGTGGCCATGACGAACCGTCCTGTCCTAGACGGGTGTTTTCTACCCGTTCGACCGAAAAGGGACCCTCGGGAGCAGGCCATCAGATTAGCCCTGGCGACAACCCGACCGGCAGCCCCACGAGCCCGGAGAATCAAGGAACCTGAGGGACCGTCAGGCACACCGGAACCGCCCCGTCGCGGGATGCGACGGGGCGGTTACGTCGCGACGTGGGGCGGGTCGTTCCGGCCGCGCCGCGTCGTTCCGGCCGATGTCAGGCAGCCACCTTCACCGGCTCGGCGGCAACGCTCGGAGCGCCGGTCTCGACGTCGGCGGAGCTGCGCATCCGCGAGTCGACCCACGCGCTCGCCAACCCCGCCAGCCCCAACCCCGCGCCGACCCAGGCCACCGCCGCGTAGTCGAAGCCGGCCGCGATCACCCGGCCGCCGAGCAGCGGGCCGATGGTGATGCCGATGTTGAACGACGCCGTATTGGTCGCCCCCGCGAGGGTGGGCGCATCGCCGGCGATGGCGAACACCCGGGCGTTCACCGCCGGGTTGGCCGCGAAGCCGGCCGCGCCGAGGAGGAAGATCAGGGCGAGGGTGACCGGAACGTTCTCGGCGGTGAGCGCGAGCAGGACGCAGACGCCGACGATGGTGCCGACGCTCGCGTACAGCGTGCCGAACGGGTGCTCGTCGGCGACCCGGCCGCCGAGGGTGATGCCGAGCACCGCGCCCACCCCGTACCAGGCCAGCACCAGCGGCACCCATGCCTCGCCGATGCCGGTGGTGTTGGTCAACATCGTGCCGAGGTAGCTGAACACCGCGACCACGGCGCCGAAGCTGCACGCGGTGGTGGCGTAGGCGACCCACAGCCGGGGCCGGCGCATCGAACGCAGCTCGGAGCGGACCGAACGCGGCGCCTCGTGGGTGGCGTGGCCGCCGGGCAGGACCGCGTACACCGCGACGGTGCTCAGCGCGGTGAGCAGCGCGACCGCCCAGAACGCGGCCCGCCAACCGGCCCAGTTGCCGATCATGGTGCCCAGCGGGAGGCCGACGACGGTGGCCAGGGACAGCCCGCCGGCGACCACGGCCATCGCCTTGGCCTTGGCATTCGGCGCGACCAGGCTGAGCGCGGTGACGGCGGCGACGGCCCAGAAGCCGGCGTAGGCGACGGCGCTGACGAAGCGGGTGGCCAGGACGACCCAGTAGCCGGGCGCGAGCGCGCCGACCACGTGGCCGAGGATGAACACGGCCTGGAACGCGACCAGCGCGGTACGCCGAGGCCATTGCAACGTCGCCACGGCGAGCAACGGCGCACCGACGACCATGCCGACGGCGAAGGCCGAGATCATCAGCCCGGCATCGGGGATGGACACGCCGAGATCGGCGGCCATCGTCTCGAGCAGCCCGGAGAGCATGAACTCCGAGGTGCCTTGGGCAAATATGCCGAGTCCGAGAATGTAGACGGCCAGGGGCATGGTGGTACTCCAACGTTTTGTAATGTTCAGTTCAGAATGAGGACATGCGTCATCGGGGCCGGGTGGGCCGGGTGGGCTTTGCCGCTTCGGGCGGTTGGACGGTCGCGGCGTCGGGCGGTCGGGCCGTCGGACGTACGGGCCTACGGCCTACGAGCCCGCGAGCCCGCGAGCCTACGTACGCTCGCGCGTTACAACGCCGCCAACGTCGTATTGGCGATCGCTTCCAACCCGGCACGGTCGACCCCACTGCGCGAGGCAAGGCGGATGGCGGACACCGACCCGATGACGGCATGCGCAAGCGCCGCCGCATCCTTGTCCCGGTCGATGTCGCCATCCATACGGCCCGCGTCGATCGCGGCCTTGATCGCGGCATGCCGGCGCACGTAGTCCCGCCTGAGCAGTTCGGCCACTTCCGCATCCCGCCCCGCGAGTTCGATCGCCGTATTCACCACGAGGCACCCACGAGGCCCCTCGGTCTCGCCGGCCTCATCGGCCACGATCACCCACAACAGCTCGCGAATCTTCTCCCGAACCGGCCGATCACTCTCCAGATTCGCAACCTGAATGCCCGTCATGTGCTCGATATAGCGACGCAACGCACGCAGGAACAGATCATGCTTGCTACTGAAGGTGTTGTAGATACTGCTACGACCAAGCCCGGTCGCATCACACAAATCCTGCGTCGAGGTGGCCTCATAGCCGGCAGCCCAGAACGCCTCCAGCGCCGCCTGCACCGCCTGCTCCTCATCAAACTTCCGCGGTCGAGCCATGCCGAGCAGGCTAACAGGTTTTGTAATCAACAGTCCAATAAAGCGTCAACCTCCACCCGCCGCCACCACCAACGCCCCCGCCCGCCCGTCCCCGCATCCGCCTCAAGCACCGAACCCGCTCCAGCCGCCCCGGGCATCAAGCATCGGGCATAACCCCAGGTCACACCCGACCACAACCCACAACAGCCCCACCGCAATCCGGCCCCGAACCCAACCCCCGGTCCTCCTCCGCATCCGTGCTGTCGATCCGGTGCGTGGCCATTGCTGCCCGGGTCGGCTTGGCTGGCTCGTGGTTGGGGGGCGGTTGGCCGCTTGGCGTCGTGGTGTTGGGCTGGTGTGCGGTTGGTCCCGGGTCCGTTCGGCGGGGCCGGGTCGTGACGGCTGCCACCGCCTCGTCGTTGCACGTCCCCTCCGGGGCCGGGGTCTTTGCTTGGTGCTCCGCATCCGTTGTTGCCCGTCCACTACGTGGCCGTTACCACCCTGGTCGGCATCCCCCGACTCGCGGTCGGGGGCCGTTGTGCATTGGGCGTCGGGGGGTTGGTTCGGCCGCTGCGCAGGCGTTCCGGGGTCGCTGAGGTTGGGCGGCGGGTGTTGCGGTGTACATGTCGACCGCAGGCTCGGGGTCTTGGGCGGGGTGTGTGTCCGGTGCTCGGTTTCCAGCGGGGTGCGCGGCGTTTTCTGCCTTGTCGTGCCTCGGTTTCGGCCCGGGAAGCACGAAACCCGCACTCGCCGGCCCGCGCAGACCCGAGCGCCGGGTAAAACCGCAGGTCAGGCTTCGTCTCAAGCCTTGGGAGTCTCGTCGGGATCCGTTTTCGGGCCCGAGGAGAGAGCGGGAGCCGGGATGGGCTGCGAAACGCGCCATGGCCACCGGTCGCCGGGGGCCGCCGCCGGGACAACGGCTCCCGACCGCGAGTCGGGGGATGCCGTCCAGGGCAGTAACGGCCACGTAGTGGACGGGCAACAACGGATGCGAAGCACCAAGCAAAAACCCCGGCCCCGGAGGGGACGAGCAACGAC